>NZ_JAAHIG010000462.1:0-6270 GCF_010692305.1 Moorena sp. SIO4G3
GTTTTTAGGGAGCAGGGAGCAGGGAGCAGGGAGCAGGGAAGAGGTAAGAAGTAAGAGGGAAGAGGGAAGAGGGAAGAGGGAAGAGGTGAAAAATAATGTGTACCTCATGAGTCCTAGAAACGCTATATCGCAAGGTTGTTTAAAAAATAGGTTTTATAAAAATTATGGATAGTGTCTCTAATTCTTTGATAGTTTACGGCTGATTCGCTTAATATTTCTGGAACGGCTAGCAATGGTAGCTTTCCCTTTACCGATTTGTACAAATACTTTACCAGAGAAAAGATTACTGAGTGCTGGGCGTTGGTAAACTACAAAATCTTCTAGCTTTGATGTTTCCTCAAACCCCATCTCGGTCAGAGCATCCTGGAGAGCAGCGGTAAAAACTTTCTTACTCTTGAATTCTAGGGATACTGTAACGGTTCGATTGAAGTAGGTACCTAATAAACCACCGATTAAGCCAAAAATTACACCGACACTATAGGGCATCCCTGTCACCAGACTTAGCCTCAAAACTTGCGAGGAAAATACAGTGGTAATGAGGGTTGTGCAGGTGAAGTAATACAAAAATGTTATTAATAAACCAGGACCAAGCTGCATAGAAATTTCCTGTGATATTATAACTATACATTTGCCATTAGTTTAAGACATTTTGAATCTGTTTTAACTGTTTTTCCTCTAGCGTTCGCTTTTAGCGGAAGCTTTGCTTCATCGCGCTCTGCTGCCCATCTCTATCTTCCCAGAGAGGTAAATCTCAGTCTCTATCCAGGGATGGATGTTGACATTCCTGGGGTAGTAGTGGGAGTAACATACCTTCGTCTAGCTGATCAACTGCTTCACAGGGGTTGATCAAGTTAGCGATCGCTTGTAAATCCGTTTCACCTGCCTAGGGACCCATGGTCAATGGTTCCGCTAAAAGCTAATAGTTAAATACCTGTTTGTCAAAGATACTGATTCTGCGGTTTAAATGGGTCAATTATTGGGTGAATTATCAATGGGCGGTATAGGAGTCGAACCTATCTAGTACGGATTAAAAATCCGTTGCACAGCCGCTATGCCAACCACCCAGATTCTATGGGAATGACAGGAGTTGAACCTGCAACAATTCGGTTAAGAGCCGACTGCTCTGCCAATTGAGCTACATTCCCATCACAAAAGGAAAACCCCTCTGGGTCGAGTTGAACGACCACAGCTAACATTAGGAGTGTCAGTGCCAGTTCCGCGCTTCAGAGGGAAATCCACCAGGGAGGTACTGCCCCTCCTAGCACTGCGTTATCGAAGGAGAGAGTTTGAGAGGGAAAAGAATACCCCGTCGAATTAGGTCTTGAAGTTACCGTAAGAATAGTGGAGCCTTTCTGGTTGGTCGGCTATGAGAAAAGGGGTTAAAACTTTATTATTAAGGCTCCACTATTCTAAGGTTTCGTCTCCGGGGATGAATTTTCCCAGTGTGGTGTTAATATAAGAAATAAGGGTCTCAAAAAAAAACTGGGTATTGACCCTACCAGCTACCTCCGGTGCGGGGGAAAGTTACGCCCTAGGAGATAACAGCCAATTAGGTTGTGCCTGGGAATCCCCATTCCTGCGACGGATGGGGAAGTTCAACAGCACAGTTCCGCGCTTTTCGCCTTCTGATGGCTAGAGGAAGATGGAGGAATCGAACCCCTACAACATCGCTGCCGTACCACGGTTTTCAAGACCGATTGCCGTCCACTCGGCGGCATCTTCCTTAAGGTGCGCTTGACCCATTAAGAATTAAATTCGCCACGGGTCGCACCTAAGGGTGTCTGACGGGACTTGAACCCGTTATGACTGGTTCCACAAACCAGCGCCGCGACCACTTTGGCTTCAGACACCAAGTTGTTTAAAACAATACAAATTCCTAATTATTAGACTTCGCGGCAGTTGTCGGGAACAGGGAACAGGGAATAGGGAATAGTGGACAAGAATTGACGCAAACAGTATCATAAAAATACTTTTGCAAGATTGTTCATAACATCAAAACTTTTTAGATCTCTTTCCTACTGCTCCGAAGTCCCTGCTCCCTGCTCCCTTTTTCTATAAATCCTCTGTTCACAACTCAAATAAAAATGCTATCGTTAACATCAACTTGCTGGTCACGCAATATTGCCCTGACTGTCATTAAAATCTCTCCTAGCTTGTTTTTACCACTACCATCAGCACCACAACCCCAGTAATAATCTATCGGTGAATTCTCAACAATTACCTGATCACCTGTAGCAAGTAGTAACTGGCGAAGATCACCATGGGTTTCAAATTTTCGTAACACTCCTCGCTGCATAATCTCATCTTTGACTTTTTCCCAATCATCACGAAGAGGATGAGAGCGATCCCGTCCCATTTTTGCTGCTTCCTTTGGTGTTTTTGCGTTACGGATTTTGTCATACCAAGAGGAATCAGTAGTCACAAATTTTTGGGCTTGGAAGAAATGCTCACTAGTCGCCCACCACAATTCATCTAGCTCAAAGCCATGTCGGGAGAAGTTGGAAAAACAACCATAGGGTTTTTGGCGAGTACCGTAAAAATAAATTGTCATAATTGTTGCTGAATAATGAGAATGCTGACCACTCAGCCAGGTGGAAACCTCAAGGTTTTATGGAACCTACAACCATAGTCCCTGGATTTTATCGATGGTTGACTTTTATGGTTTGAAAGTTGACAAGCTAAGGTTTGATGATTGAGGTTTAAGGGTTAACCGTTAACCTTTGACCTTTAAATTTATCCGAAGATGGAGTCGGATTTGAACCAACACTTCATGAACCAAAATCATGTGCCCTACCATGAGCTATCCATCTTACTTAAAAACCATAAATTTAGAGATTTTCGAGTGACCAGCACCTATCACTATTTTAATCGGGAATTTCGATCATTGTCCTGGCATTGCTAATCGAGAGTACTCGATCAACTGTTGACTTGAACTGTTCAATAAAGGTTTGTCGTCTTTCAAGCTCTTCAGCCAGGTTAGTGGGATCGAGTAGTTCAACCCCTTCTCTAGCTAGAAAGCTATCTGCCAAGGATTGATACTTCTGTGAACCAACGGATGCATTCTGTCCTAGCACTTCCAGAGCTAGTTTATCAAGTCTTTCTTTGACTCGTGCTTGTGCCATCTTATAGTGATTCAGGGTTTTAGTATATGCTGACTGCATAGTACCGATAACTGCTTCATAATACATGATAAACATCTTCATCTCAATCGCTTCTGCCACAGTCATCTCTTGGTCAGCAATCGTAACCATTGTAGAAGCATTGGATAAGACAATTACTCTCTTGATCGTCCGCCTTCTGGCAATCAAGGCATCCACTTTTTGCAAAGCCGCTTTAGCTTTTATCTCATAATCTTCTCGTGATTTGAAGCCTGTTGGCACTTGACCGACTTCAACCACAGAAATTAAGGTGTTGTTGTCCAAAGCTGCTCTGGCTGAGTCAATGCGCTTTTGCAGCAAGGTTAACTCTGCTAGAGCATCTGTGACAGTCATAGTTGTCATTTTACCCTCCTTATCTCTTCATTTGTATCTCCTAGCTAATCACTTGTCAACCATGCTGTTAGTTAACTGATAAAGTAGTTTTATTTTATAGGTAAACATAGTATTGATATAAAAAGGGAACAGGGAACAGGGAACAGGGAACAGTAGTAAAGAGCTCTTTTTTTTAAATTATGAACAATTAGCAAGATTGTTCAGGTTCTCTTGATAACTCTTAAAATCAGGAAAATCGTTACTTTTTATTGGTTGTTTGTTACTTGAAAAATTTAAATTTACGAACTCCTTTCAATGATAAGTATTCAACCAGAGATGATAAGCTGATATGCATTTAAATTGGTTATTCCCCGTTCCCTGTTCCCTATTCCCTGTTCCCTTTGAACAATAATGGTATCCCAATCTAAATGCTGAACAGCTTATGACATCATGCCTGCAAATTGGTGGCAGGGGTGAGAGTTGCACTCACTGATTTCCAGGGTATGAACCTGGCGAGCCTACTCTTGCTCCATCCCTGCGATACCCCTGACTGGATTTGAACCAGTAACACCTAGGTTCTAAGCCTAGAGCCTCTGCCAATTGGGCTACAGGGGTTTGGATCCGAGGGGCGGAATTTGCGCTTATGACCGATTGACTGTTGGTCAACTGGACTAAACCAAACTGCGCCACATCTGGATAATTGGTACTCCCGACAGGATTTGAACCTGTAAAAAAACTAGAATCTCGGTCTAGTGCGTCTACCAATTGCGCCACGGGAGCGTATACCCCTGGCAGGATTTGAACCTGCAAGATACTCCTTCTGGGGGAGTGATGTCTACCAATTGCATCACAGGGGTAAAGTCGGGGTGACAGGATTTGAACCTGTGACATCTTGCTCCCAAAGCAAGCGCGCTACCAAACTGCGCTACACCCCGTTAGTACTCCTGGTGGGAGTCGAACCCACAACTGACCGTTTTTAAAACGGTCGCCTCTGCCAATTGGGCTACAGGAGCATATTTGATACCAAGTTGCTATCAAAATTGATTTGAAAAGTTATTTGGGTTGACCTTTACAACTGGTTAAGCTTTAACTATGTTTAAACACAACTTGGTATTAGTACTCCTGGTGAGACTCGAACTCACACGTAGACTATTTTTGAGACAGCCGCCTCTACCAATTGGGCTACAGGAGCATATTTGATACCAAGTGCTATCAAAATTGATTTGAAAAGTTATTTGGTTGTTCGCGTAGCGTGGCCAATAGGCCAAGGTTTACTTTCAACAATAGAATGCCGGAGTTGGACTCGAACCAACTTCTCCGTGATTCAGAGTCACGGCGACTTGCCAATCGTCCATCCGGCATTGAGCACTTGCAATGGCAAGTGACAGCCCCCCAAGGTCGGCATCGAACCGACGACCTCTCGCTTTTCAGGCGAGCGCTCTACCCAACTGAGCTACCGGGGGATACAAAGGAGAAATATGAAACCGCTCCTGACTGCCCTGGCAGGGATCGAACCCGCGACCATCGAGTTAACAGCTCGCTGCTCTTCCAACTGAGCTACAGGGCATTGATCGTGCCGACGGGGTTCGAACCCGCAATCACCTGCTTGAAAGGCACGCGGCTTAACCAAATTTGCCTACGGCACGGGAGCGCGGAGACTGAGATTTGAACTCAGATCAACGGTTTTGGAGACCGTCATGTTGCCAGTTACACCATCTCCGTATGTGGTCGCAGCGGCGGGACTCGAACCCGCACTCTCCTGGTTATGAGCCAGGTGCTCTACCGTTGAGCTACGCTGCTAGGTCACTGATTGGAGTCACTGATTGGAGCAGGATTTGCACCTGCAACCGATAAAAGCGACTGCAAAGAGCGAGGCTGACGGGAATCGAACCCGCGACTTCCTGTTCGACAGACAGGCGCTCTGACCATCTGAGCTACAGCCCCAGGACTTGAGCAGTTTATCCGTTCGACTTTAGATAAATCTCTGGGTTCACTCTGTGGGGAATCAACCCAAGGGTCTATCCCCACGTGATGAGCAAACACAGTTATATCCAAACATGAATCAAAAGGTATGTTACATATTTAGTTGTCAAGGTTCCGTGTAAGCTTTGGGATTCGAGCGTTTTGACTCTTTCCTCTGCGCTATGTTTATATACTACAAAAATACTACAAGCGGTGTCAAGGGTTTGGGCAAACTTTTTTTGGAAATTTTTAGGACTTATGTCGATAGCCCCCAAAAACAATATATGTAGTGTTTTTATATAAAATTACACACTATATGTAGATTTAGGGTGGGTAATTCCTAACTGCCAGAGGGGCAAGAGATGGTTTAACGGATGTAATGGATGACAGGATCGAGCAGATCTCGATCAGGAAATTTGGTTACTCTAGCTTCCCTGTGTTCTCCCTCTTCTCCCTCTTCGGTCTCTTATCCAATCCTGAAGGAGCGTGGGATCCCGATTAGGTATAGCACTACGGATTCAAAGGACATTGATACAAGCAACAAAAGCTGTTGTAGTCAACTTTTGCCTTTTGCCTCTTGCCAATGCCATTGCCCGTAGCACTATATGATGTACAGACAGTGCACTATGGCAATGAGCAACAAGCAAGAATGCATTTAGATCCCCTAGTCCCTAATTCTTTGTTGAATCTTTTGCAACTGGCTAGTCCCGTACTACCAGTGGGTGCTTACGGCTATTCCGAGGGTTTGGAAACGTTAGTTGATATTGGTGTGATTCACAACCAGACTACTCTGCACCAGTGGCTAGAGCATCAACTGTGCTATGGAGCCATTCGATTA
>NZ_JAAHIG010000463.1:0-6256 GCF_010692305.1 Moorena sp. SIO4G3
TATCACCATCATCAGCTAGATAAAGTACTGATAGTTTCAAGGCATTACTAAATTTATAGCTGAAACCGGCACCAGCTCCCCCTGCTCCGCGAAGGGTTAGGGGGTTACGGCGGACAAACCGAGATAAGCCACCACTGCCACTGCTTGCCAGGAAGGGGTTGGTCGGGTTGAAAATGTTATCCAAGTCAAGGCCAGTGGTTCCCACATAACCCCTGAATTTCTTACCAATGGGGAAACGGTAGTACAAGTCATTAATCTCAACATCGTTGCCACCACCGGCATCATGACCCAAGCGAGCCATGTCGGTACCAGTGACATCACTGAGCCTAGTAAAGTTTCCTGCCTGCAAACGAGTTCTCAACCGGTCTTTACCAGTGAAGCTGGTATCGAAATTCAGACGTACCCGGTTGCTGAAGGTAATGTTTTCATCAATGCCATCCCCACTACCATCAGCTTTTTGATCCCCAAAGGCACCAGCAAAGGTAAACAGAACTTCCCCTTTTAGTTTGGTGGTGGTGGAGAACTGATGGTCTTCTAGGAAAGCCACCCGACCTTCTAGGTTATCCACCCGTGCCCCTAAGGTAGCCAATTCTGCTTCAAACTCTTGAATCAGCCGTTGCAGGGTTTCCAGGTCCTCCCGGGTAATAAAGTCAGCGGTGCTAGCTGCAATTAACCGCTCAATCTGGTTCAAGCAAGCATTCAAACCAGCCGCAAATTCATAACGAGTAGTTGCCCGGTTTCCACGGAATGTGCGGTTAGGATAACCAGCAATACAGCCATAGCGTTCTACCAGAGAGCGCAGAGCTTCATAGGCCCAGTCACCAGGAGATACGTCCCGCAGTTGGGAAACACTGGTGACCTGGTCTATCGAATCTACATCCTTGCCCTCGTTGTTGTAGATATTGATTTGTTTTAAAATTTCCGAGTTAGACTCACCGGTAGCCTGGGCAACCGTTAGCTCTGGTGAAGCCACTTGAGTTTCAGTAGAAGATTCCTCAAGGCTGGGAGCACCATAGGCACTGTTAGCCACCAGCAGTGAAGCCCCTAGCAAAGCTGGACTATATTTGATCGTATTCCAAAAACTTGTTGACATCCTTTATCAATCAACCTCACACCTAATAGACAACACTCTTGGACTCAATGCAGTCCGCAACTTTTTCCTACAACCACTAAAATTCCGTAGTTATAGGACAACTCTGGATTAGCATATCATTCTTTGTGTGATCAGGGGAGCTAGCTTTTCGAGAAAAATACTCGATTGTAGTGACGTAGGATACCAATGTTTTTAAGCAACAGAGCAATGGGTGTCTGTGCGCTCTAGATTTTACCGGTTGAGGTTGAAGAGGAGGTAAGGCTTTGGTAATACTCAGGTTAAGAAGGATGGTTTTATGTTTAGGGCTAGCATATTATTTGGCTAGGATATGATAAAGCAATCCTAATTGCAACGTCAACAAGCCAGCGGTTCAGATTCTTACCCATCTTTGCCCTGTTGGCTTGTTCTGGTATTAAACAACTCAGATCGGATTGCTATGTAATTCGTGAACTTAACGCCTAGGAAGAACTCCTGAACGGTGACCAGTGACAATATAAGAGACTCGTTGACCGATATTGGTAGCATGGTCAGCCATTCGTTCTAAATGGCGAATCACTAGTCCTAGTAAAAGAATTGGTTCAACAACACCCTTGATATCCCGTTGACTGGCCAAGGTTTGATACAGTTGGTCATAAGCATCGTCTACTGTGTCGTCCAGCTTTTTGACCGTTTGCCCAGCAATGGCATCTAAATCCGCTAGGGCTTTCAAACTTGTTGCCAGCATAGCTTGGGCATGATGAGACATCAGTTCAACTTCTGGCAGACAGGGATGGGGTGGATAAGGAAACAGCTTGATTGATAGTTCTCCCAGGTCTTCAGCATAATCACCAATGCGCTCTAAATCTCGTACTAGTTGCATAAAGGCACTCAGAAGCCGTAAATCTTGGGCAACGGGAGATTGCAGAGCCATTAGCGTCACACATTCCATCTCAATTTGGTGATAGTAGCCATCAATGCGCTTATCAAGAGAGGCAAGATGTTGGGCAGTCTCGAGATTGCGATCAAAGAGGGCTTGATGGCTCAGTCGAAAAGATTGCTCTACCAGAGCCCCCATACGCAAAACATCTTGTGCCAAACGCTTCAGAGAGCGCTGGAAGTGGGAACGCTCAGACATGTTGGTCAGCGAAGTACTATGAGAAGATAAACTCACCAGAAAATAGGGGTTGGTAAGGGAAGGCTGGAAGCCCCTGTCCTTTACATTTATGCATGGGTAAGAAAGCACTTAACATAAATAACTGCCCAACAGGACATCTTGATTAGATGCGTTCGCGTAGCGTGGCCAAAGGCCAATCGCGCTTAGCCATCCTTCCGGTGAACAAATTAACAGGCAGTATTTTAATGAAAGTTTTAGGGGTTACAGGTTAGCCGATTACAGGTTAGCTGGTTACAGGTTAGCTGGTTACAGGTTAGCTGGTTACAGGTTAGCTGGTTACAGGTTAGCTGGTTATAGGTTAGCTGGTTACAGGTTAGCTGGTTACAGGTTAGCTGGTTATTAAACCTTGGCCTATTGGCCCTTGGCCTTCAAGCTACCCTACGGGAATGCCTTGGGCCAACAACCTTGGCCTATTGGCCACGCTACGGTAACAACCAAACAACTTTTAACCTTTAACCTTTAACCTTTAACTTTCAACCTTTAACCTTTAACCAAACAACCTACCAGGGCGAGCAGGATAAGACACTATAACACTTAGTAATAGCAAATTGAATCAACCTTTGGTAGTATCTGGAAGTGCAATTTCTATACAGGCACCACCTGTTTCCCAGTGATTGGTGGCTAGGATAGAGCCACCGTGAGCTTCAATAATTTGCTGCACAATGGATAGTCCTAGACCACTGCCACGACGAACAGGTAAGGGGTCTCCATTACTATAATTAGTCTGCTCTCTAGCCCTTGACTGATCTCCCCGGTAAAGTCGCTCAAAGACACGGGGTAAATCTGACTCGGCAAAACCATCTCCTGCGTCGATCACCTTAATTTGAATCCAAGTATCGCAAACAGCTGCCTTCTGGGAAGATATAGCATTAACCTCAACTCGAATAGCAGCCTGAGGTGGGCTGTGTTTAATACTGTTGTCAAATAAATTCAGAAACACCTGAGTCAGGCGAGAGGGATCAGCTTCGAGATACAATTGATTGGGTCCATGATAGGCAAGAGTTAAGTCTTTCTGTTGGGCTAGCAGTTCTAGGGTTTGCCAGACCCTAAAAATTAAACTCTTTAGTTCTATGGATTGACACTTAAGATGTAGAGTCGGGTCTTGCTTGAGTTTACTAATTTCCAGCCAATCTTCCACAAGCTGAATCAGGCGTTTGACTTCTGCCAGCATTTTCTGTACCCAGCGGCTTTCCGGAGGCTCCAGACGGCTCTGTAACGTTTCCGCCACTAAACTAATGGAGGTTAAAGGGGTTCTTAGTTCGTGGGCTAAATCCCCAAACCACTGGTTACGAGACTCAGCCAGTTCTACCAAAGGTTGTTGATTTTCCAGAAACACACCAACTTGTTTCTGGGGTAAGGGCCAACTGGAAGCTCTTAGATAAAGCGATCGCATTTCACCCATGGCCTCCCCATTTAAGCAACTGGGGTGAAATACCCATTCACAGATCCCAGGTTGCTGCTGCTGACGGGTAGTTTGAATCAGCTGATCTAATTCGTAGGAACGCACCCACTCCAGTAATAAGCGGATTTCTCCTGATTCCCAGTCATGAATATGTAATAACTGACGTGCTTGCTGGTTGCACCAGAGTAACTGGTTTTCTTCATCTACCAGAAAATAACCTAAGGGGGCTACCTGAAGTAATTCTTGCCAGGTTTGCAGTTCCTGCTCCATCACTTCTCGTTGATGATTGGCTATTGCGATCGCTTGCCGCAAACGAGAAACTGCTGACAATGAGTTGCTGGTACCATCCGCCTGTAGTGTTCCCAACATTTGCTGTAGCCGTCGTTTGAGTTGGTGCTGCTGCCACAGCCACAGCCCAATTCCCAAAGCCAGACCTAGTAAAAATGCTAGGAGGGTCATAAGAAAAAACAATATGAAGTATTAAGGACTTCGTACTTTATACTACTTTATCCTTTATCTCTCCTTCATATTTCATTCATTATTTATCCTTGATTCTTGATATTTTATCTATCCTTTATCTATCCTTTATCTATCCTTTATCTCTCTTTCATTATTTATCCAAAGCGATAACCAAAACCGCGTACAGTGATCAGGTATTCTGGTTTACTGGGGTCTTCCTCTAATTTTTCCCGTAACCAGCGAATATGAACATCCACTGTTTTTGTATCTCCCACAAAATCGATTCCCCATACTTGATCAATTAATTGCTCCCGAGACCAAACTCGGCGGGGATGATTAATAAATAACTCCAAAAGTCGAAACTCCTTGGGAGATAAATTAACGTCTTCTCCCCGAACCGTCACCCGACACTCTTGGGGGTACAGCTTGATCTCTCGGAATTGCTGCACTGGTGTTGGAGTCATACCATTCAAGTGTTGGCGACGAATTAAGGCTCGGCAACGAGCAATCAACTCCCGCATACTGAACGGTTTAGTGAGGTAGTCGTCTGCACCAACTTCCAAACCTAAAACCCGATCTGTTTCACTAGCTTTGGCACTGAGAATCATGATCGGAATGGGATTTCCTCGATAACGTAGCAACCGACACAGATCTAAACCATTAACCTGAGGTAACATTAGGTCTAATATGAGCAAATCCACATAGTAACCAGTTTGATCGCTATCCTGAAGCATACTCAAAGCTGTAGCGCCGTCCGAAGCAGTTAAAACCTCATAACCTTCTTCTTCCAGGGCTAGGACGATCATTTCTCGGATTAGTTCTTCGTCTTCCACCACTAAGACTTGTTTAGCCTTGGTCAGTTCTGAACCGGAAAGACTGTGGGGTATGTCGAGAGCAAGCATAAAGTAAGAAAAGTTGGTAACTGAGGTTACAAGTCAAGATATACAAGCAGTGCCACGCATCTGTCAATCAGAATATTGACTTAATCATCAATTAACCGGATTTTTACCAAAATCTTATCTGGCTGCGGATAGATTATGGATCCATTGTGCCTAATTAAGATAGAATACCAAGTCTTACAGCCAAACAAAACCTCTGCACCTACTAGCAACGAGAGGTTGGGCAGATGAGACAACAACTAACCCTCTAAAATTAACCATGCTGTTACACTTGAGTACTTGGACAGAAATTGAAGCTTACCTAAAGCAATCACAAGGGATTATTCTGCCCATTGGTTCAACGGAACAACATGGACCAACTGGGTTGATTGGCACCGACGCAATATGTGCAGAAGCGATCGCAAAAGGTGTGTCTGAGGCAACCCTAGCCCTAGTTGCTCCCACCATTAATGTCGGGATGGCGCTACACCACACGGCTTTTCCCGGTAGCATCAGTTTGAAACCGAGTACGTTAATTCAGGTAATCAAAGACTACCTAACTTGCTTGACCAGAGCTGGGTTTACCAAGTTTTTCTTTATCAATGGTCATGGGGGTAATATCGCTACCCTTAAGGCAGCGTTTTCTGAAAGTTACGCCCACTTGAGCGATTTACAGATTCCTAATAGTGAAGCGGTTCAGTGTCGGGTAGCTAATTGGTTTATGTGCCGTTCTGTCTATCAGTTAGCTAAAGAATTGTATGGGGATCAAGAAGGTTCCCATGCTACTCCTTCTGAGGTAGCACTTACCCAATATGTCTATCCCGAAGCAATTAAACAAGCACCCCTCTCAGAAACCGTTGCGTCTGGACACCCAATTTATGGAGCCGCAGATTTTCGTCGCCGTTATCCCGATGGTCGTATGGGGTCTAATCCAGCCCTAGCCACACCCCAACATGGTAAGCAGTTTTATGAGTTGGCAGTCAAGGAGTTGAGTGCTAGTTATTTGGAGTTTCTCGCAGCAGAGTGAATCGGGAATCGGGAATCGGAACCCACCCCTAACCCCTCCCAGGAGCAGGGCTGTTTCATTCTCGCCAAAAATAGATGGGGAGATGGGGACCCACCCCATTCCCCTCCCAGGAGGGGAATGGGGAGATGGGGAGAATTTTGGACAAATAGTCGGAATTTTGGCCAAATTTATCTAACACTCATAGAAGGCTGAATCACGAATTGTTAGTCATTGGAGTTGCTTCCTCCCAACTAATTTGTCAGAT
>NZ_JAAHIG010000464.1:0-6251 GCF_010692305.1 Moorena sp. SIO4G3
TCTTAGACGTAACCATTAAAGCAATTCTGTCTGCGGAGGGAATCCCTATACTCCCCTGGGGAGTTGGTAAATGGATCGGAAATCGGGGAAAACTATTATATAAGCTCTTGGAAGACAAGAATTTTCCCAAGCTTTTTCTAGGAGACAATGGTGGACGTCCTGTATTCTGGTCACGACCAGTTTTGTTCACACAAGCAGAGAAAAAAGGATGGCGGATCTTACCAGGAAGCGATCCACTTCCTTTGGCTTCTGAATCTTGTCGTCCTGGAAGTTTTGGATTTACTATCCAGGGTTCCTTGAGTTCAGAAAAACCAGGAAAAGATATCAAGGAAATGCTACTGAATCCTATGACAGCTATTCAGGCCTATGGTTCTCTAGAAAACCCCTGGCGATTTATTCGTAACCAATTAGCAATTCGGTCTAGAAAAAATAGCAATTAAAAATAAACAAATGACTAAAGGAATTTAACAGTGGTTTCTACAGGTGATTTTCCCGAAACAGCCGATATCGAAACATCTTCTGAGGATTATGCCTCCCGTTTTGCTGGGGAAATTGGGGCTTGGCTACTGAAAGTCCAGGAAGAGGCAACCTTGAAAATGCTGACTCCTTATCCTAAAGCCACCATCCTTGATGTGGGAGGAGGACATGGTCAACTGACCGGGGCTCTGATTCAAAATGGTTATCAATTAACTGTGCTTGGTAGTGCAGATGTCTGTAAGGGGAGGATTCAGAATTTTATTGATGCTAATCTTTGTTCATTCAAGGTGGGCAATGTTTTGGATCTCCCTTACCCAGACGGAGCGTTTGATGTTGTGATCAGCTATCGATTCCTTGCTCATGTCACTCAATGGCAGTCTTTTTTAACAGAACTAAATCGAGTAGCAAAGCAAGCAGTAATCCTAGACTATCCTACAGTGAGGAGCGTAAATGCTATTGCCCCCTATCTATTTAAGTTCAAGAAAGGGTTGGAAGGAAATACACGAGAGTTTATCTGTTATAAAGAACATGAGCTTCTAGAATTTTTTAAATCTATTGGTCTGAGCAAAGCTGAGCGCTATCCTCAATTTTTTGTGCCTATGGTACTCCATCGCGCTTTAAAATCTCCTAGCTTATCTTCATTTATGGAGAAGTTAGCTCGACTATCAGGCTTGACTAATTTGTTTGGTTCACCAGTAATTTTAAAGCTTACCAAGACTTAAGCCAGATGCCGATTAAAATTAATTGTATAAACTTGCTTGGTGAAATTCCAATATTTTTTAGGTTAGCTCAGAAAGTAGAATATGGAAGATACTCAATTCAAACTCCCAACTGGCAGTCGCGTCTTAGTGACTGGAGCTACAGGGTTTACAGGTTCAGTTCTTGTACGTAAATTAGTGGCACAAGGTTTAGATATCGTCGCTATTGCACGTCCTAGTTCTAAACTTGAGCCTTTCAATGACCTTAAAATTCAATGGATTAGAGGGGATGTTTTTGATGAAGAGTTAATCAAGAAAGCCATAAAAGGAGTTAACTATATATTTCATATTGTAACTCCTTTTCGAGAAGCAAAATCTGCTGACAATGTTTACTATAATGTCCACGTTTTAAGCACACAATTGCTAGCCAAATACGCTTTAGAAGAACCAGATTTTAAGCGTTTTGTTCACGTTTCAACAATTGGTGTTCATGGTCATGTCGAAAATCCTCCTGGTGATGAAAATTGTCCAATGAATCCTGGAGATATATATCAAGAAACCAAACTAGAGGGTGAACTGTGGATCAGAGATTTTGCTAAAAAGGAAGGCTTACCAGTCACTGTGGTTCGACCCTCAGGAATCTATGGTCCTGGGGAGAAACGGTTTTTGAAAATTTTCAAAATGGTTTGCCGTAAGTGGATACCAATAATTGGCAATGGCAGTAACTTACTGCACTTAATTCATGTTGATGATTTGACCAATTTTTTTCTGCTATCAGCAACCCATCCTAAAGCAGTGGGAGAAGTTTTTATTTGTGGCAGTAAGGAGGCTATTACTTTCAAAAAAATGGTCTATATTATTAGTGAATACTATGGACTTTCCTTTAAATTTATTAGTTTGCCAGGTGCTCCACTGTTTGCCTTAGGGGATTTTTTGGAATTCATCTGTCGTCCCCTGGGTATAGAACCACCTATTTATAGAAGACGGCTAGCGTTTTATACGAAAGACCGTTCATTTAACACAGCAAAGATGATAAATTTACTGGGGTTTGTGCCTGTCCATTCCGATGAAGAAGGGTTAAAGGAATTAGCCCAATGGTATCTTGACCAAGGATGGATATCTCTTTGATTTGGGTTAATGGGGATTCAATCAGTGAAAACTGGCTGGTTATACTGAATGAGTAAGTTGAATCATTAAGCTCTGATTATTATTATTCCTAAATTTTTGTCACAACTATTGGGATAGTTAATCCCATGAAAACGTAAGAATTTGCTAGTGATTGAGTAAAAAATGAAAAAAATTACAGTTCTCGGTAACTTTTCAGGTCGCAATGCGGGAGATGCTGCTATTTTAGGCAATCTGCTCGATGATATTGCTGCAGCACATCCCGATGCGTTGTTTATAGTACCAACTCTCAACCCACGCTTCGTTAAACGTCATTTTGGCCACCACAATATCAAGGCACTTGGATTAATGCCTTGGAATGGTGCTGTTAAGATTTTTGGTTTGCCAACTTTCCGAGCAATGTTGCAAGCTGATCTGGTGCTAGTAACCGATAACATTCTGTTTGATCGCAAGTTACTCAATCCACTGTTTAACTATCTCTCCACAATTTCCTTAATCGCCCCAGCTTGTAAGGCACGCGGTATTCCGATCGCACTTTACAACGCCAGTCTAGGACCAATTACCACATCACTGGGCAAGTATGCTTTGCAAAGAGTTCTTGATGCTAGCCCAATGCTGATCCTGCGAGATGAGCAATCAAAGCAACTGCTTGACCAACAGAAACTGAATTACCAGGACGTTTACATCAATGCGGATTGCGCCATCAACACTACCCCGCCACCAACAGAACGCATGGAGGAGATCATAGGCAAAGAGGGGCTTTTCAAAAATCCGAAAGGCACTATTGGTTTCAATATCAATGCCTACATCGATAACTGGCGCAAGGATAACAAGACTTTTGGGCGCGAACCCTTTTTGCAGGCAATCGGGTCTACTCTCGACCGACTGATTGAGGAATTAGACATTGAGATTATGTATACCATCACCCAAGTCATGGATACCAAGATTACCAACGAGAGTTTGAAGTATGTCAAGCGACGCGATCGCATCCGGGTAATCAGTAATGCGACTTACACCTACCAGGAAATTGCTGGCTTGCTACAGCGGGTAGAAGTCCATGTGGGGATGCGGACTCATTCCGTAATTCTGGCTTCAGGAGTTCTCACCCCTGTAGTGGCCATTAACTCCTACCCTAAAACAGCAGGCTTCATGAAAACCATTGGTCAGGACAACTGGTTGATCAACTTTGATGAACTAACCACCAATACCTTGACAAATTTAATTAAGTCTGCTTGGGAACAGCGTCATGAAACGCGAGCGGCCATGACACCACTGGTGCAGCGGGAGCAAGCTAAAGCCCGCAGTAGCGTTGAACTGGTGAGCCAATTGTTGGCCCAGGGGCAGCAATCTGAGGTGCAAGTTACCGCTTGAGCCATTGTCTACTCATCCTTTGAGTACAGAGAGGTAAAATTATTTGAAAAAATCGAAGGCAACAGAATTAAGCATGTCTGAAGATGGCTATTTGCCACTTCACAAACAGCAGCAGACTGAGCCATTGTATGTGGTTCCCAAGGATCTGTGTACCCGCTGCGGTGCTTGCGATCCCATCTGCCCTGTAGACTGCATTTCCTTTGACGAACACCGATACCCAGTTATTGATACTAAAACCTGTGTTGACTGTGGACTCTGTGTAAAAGTTTGTCCGGGTATAGACTTTGACTACACTGCTCAGTATAAGAAAATGTTCGGCGTTGAGCAGGCACCAGAGGGGCTTGGTGGCATTTACGAGAGCGCCTTTTTGACTTTCGCTAATAATCCCCAGGTGCAGGCAGAAGGTAGTGGTGGTGGACTCGTTTCCCAACTGCTGATTGGTATGGTCAAAGAAGGGATAATTGATGCTGCCCTGACTGTGGGTTATGAGCCCGATGATCCCATCACACCCACACCTGTGATTTGCCGCACCGAGGCAGAAATTCGCGCCACGGCTGGCTCCAAGTATTGTGTTGTACCCCATGCCAAAGTCATACGTGACGTCAAAAAACTGGAAGGCAAGTTTGCCTTTGTCGGTGTAGGCTGTCAGATTGAGGGTTTACGCAAATTGGAGAAGGTCTATAAGCCTTTGGTACGTCGGGAAATCTTCACCATTGGCTTAGCTTGCCACGGCACCCTAGAAAAAGAAGGTACTACTGAGTTGCTATCCCACCGTCGTCTTCCCCAAGAGAAGATCAAGCGGTTCTTCTATCGTGGTGGTAACTTCCCTGGCAAGTTTCAGATCGAAACCCTTGATGGTCAGCGCCTCGACCTGCACAGGTTTGATTACAAGGATGGTGCCTATAATTACCTCTACCATCTCTATACACCCCAGCGTTGCCTGATGTGTCCTGACTATAGTGCTGAGTTTGCGGATATTTCAGTTTCCGACTTCTGGGTGCGCGGTGAGGATGGCGAGTACCTACACCCGGAAGGTACAAGCATGGTCATGTGCCGCACGGAACGTGGTCAAAAGATTCTACAACAGATGCGTGAATTGGGCTATATTACCGCTATGCCTTTAGGTAAGCAGGAAGTCGAAGCCAGTTTTGATCACCTCTACCGTGACAAACGTGTCTCTCCCTTCGTGCGTATCCAGTGGCGTGAAGCCCAGGGAATATCTGCACCCCAGTACCATTTACCGATTTCCCCACCAACTAAAGAAGACCACCGTCACGAGGGTTTGCGTCAGGCTACCTTTATTTTCTCTAAGCGCAAATGGATGCGCCAGTTGATGCTGGCCATCTTTTTCTCACGGTTCGGGGAAGTGTTTACAGCAGTGAAAATGCGCTACAAAGCCTTCAAGGCTGCACGGCGATTACGCAAACAAGCAAAACAAAAGCAAAACCAAGACCCAGCCTTGGATACCCAATAAATAATTTAGATCAAGTAAGTAAGGTAAATCTAATGATCAGTATATAGCAGTCCTAAATGATTCATGAAATATATTGGCCAAAGCGAACGCTATAACCCTTGCCCAGCAACGATTCCAGATTTTGCTGATTTTACAAATGATTTAGGATTGCTATAGATGAGCAAAACTCCAAAACCTCAATCTGGTAATAGTAGATAGTAAACCAATTACCAATTACTAATTATCAATTACTAATTATCAATTACTAATTACCAATTACCAATGAAAAATCTTTAACAAGCTCTTGGAATGCCGAAAAACTCGACACTACGTTTTGTCCGCATTGCTGGCACAACTGCACTACTAGTATATGTTGTTCACAAGGCAGGGCTGTTCAGCGCTGACGGACGGCGGGATTTGTTAGACACCTTCGTTCACGTCAAACCACCATTTTTGTTGGCATCGATTGGGTTTGGGCTGTTGCTTAATCTATCTAGCGCCTTCAAGTGGTACATGCTTTCGCGCTCTCGTGGCTTGGCAGTTAATCTTTGGCGACTGTTTGCTTACTATATGGTTGGTCAATTCTTCAATCTGGTGCTGCCAAGCAGCATTGGGGGCGATGTAGTCCGCATGCATCAATTAGGGCGCTACACTGGACGCTACGCCGATGCCGTAGCCTCAGTCTTTGTGGAACGTTTCACTGGTTTGGCCACCCTGGTCGTGTTAGCAATGGTGGCAGTAGTGGTCAACCTGCATCTGTTCAACCTGCCCTGGTTGACTATTGGCCTTGCCATCGGGTCAATAGGCATTGCATTGATCTGCTGGTTGATTATTGACGAACGACCATTCCGGTTGACCCAGAAGCTATTGGCAAGGCGTGTACCCTTGCTGCAGAAACTCTTCGCCAAGATTGAGAAATTTCGGCAAGCAGTGCTGGCCTATCAGAGTGACCCAGGGGCACTATGGGGGGCTCTAATTAATTCTCTAATCTTCTACTTCTTAGCGGTCATGAATGTCTGGGTTAGTGCACTTGCCTTCGGCTCCAAAAACAATTATATTTAACTTCAAGGTAAGTAAAGGTTGTAAATGTTTGACTACTGCAAATTAAAAGCTTTTCCATATTACAT
>NZ_JAAHIG010000465.1:0-6242 GCF_010692305.1 Moorena sp. SIO4G3
TGATTTGCGCGGTCTTGGGGGTTTCCCCCATGAGCGACTGCATCAAGACAAGGCGAGCCTGTCTTACGGTAACTTCTAACCATGAGCGACTGCCGTGGTTTCCCCCATGAGCGACTGCATCAAGACAATGAGATGCACCCCATTGCTTTTACCATCAAACCTAAGAGGATATTTAAAAAGTTTTTTGATACTGAATTTTGCCCCCCTAGCCCCCCAATTCTGGGGGGAACAAGAATTTATTTGCTGGTAAAAGTACCCCAAACTTGGGGGATTTAGGGGGCTTTGATGTAGCAAATGATACTTCTCATACAACCTCTAAGATACAGCGGTTTTCAATTCGGTTCGGTCAGCTACAAATCTCTGGGTTTTAGGGGTCTTCGGATCAGGGCATAGGGAAATAATTTTGTGTACTTAATAGTTATTAAAAAGGCTGTATTTTAGTAAAAAATGCTATAGTGGTTTAATAGATTAAAATTGTACTAGGGTTTATACAAAAAACTTATAATAAATGAATCCTAACCTAATCTTGCCAGTTGGTACCCAAGTTGTAACTCGTGTGGCTGCTAAAAACTCTGCGGGTGAAACATTATGTGTACCAGGAGCAGTCGGTGTAATAGTAAAAGCACCAACAGATAATTCCCATGGGTATCGAGTGCGTTTGCCTAATGATAGGGAAGTTACTCTACGTCGCCATGAATTTAGTATTCGTAAACACTTCCAAAAAGAAGGGTTACAGCTCTCGGAAGACTTACTCACAGAGTTAAATTTATATGATCATGTTATCTACCGCTGTGTAGTAGGGTCGAGAGCATTTGGTCTGGATGATGAAAACTCTGATACAGACAGACGGGGTATTTACCTGCCACCAGCTGTGGTTCACTGGTCTTTGTATGGAATTCCGGAACAGTTAGAAAACCAGGAGACTCAAGAGTGCTACTGGGAGCTTCAAAAGTTTATCATTTTGGCACTGAAAGCTAATCCAAATGTGTTGGAATGTCTCTACACACCACTAGTGGAAACAGCCACTCCCCTAGCCGA
Source organism: Moorena sp. SIO4G3 (assembly GCF_010692305.1). Classification (NCBI taxonomy): domain Bacteria; kingdom Bacillati; phylum Cyanobacteriota; class Cyanophyceae; order Coleofasciculales; family Coleofasciculaceae; genus Moorena; species Moorena sp. SIO4G3. Next base: position 1,039 of record NZ_JAAHIG010000465.1, read on the forward strand.
GGAATTGCTAGCTATTCGAGATATTTTTCTGTCTAAGTTAGTTTACCAAACCTATAATGGGTATGTGATGTCCCAATTTAAGAAAATGGAGCAAGATTTTCGGACTAAAGGAGCAGTTCGATTAAAACATGCTATGCACTTAATCCGTTTATTGCTCTCAGGGATCACAGTCCTGAAAGAGGGATTTGTACCAGTGAAAGTTGAGGCGTATCGGCAACAACTCCTAGCCATCCGTCGGGATGAAATGCCATGGGATGAGGTTACGGCTTGGCGATTGAGCTTACATCAAGAGTTTGATGCTGCTTTTGCTAACACCAATTTGCCAGAACGTCCGGATTATGAAGCAGCTAATGGGTTTTTGATTAAAGCACGTCAAAGTAGGGTTTATGGCAAAGGGAACAGGGAATAGGGAACAGGGAGTAGGGAGTAGGGAGTAGGGAGTAGGGAGTAGGGAGTAGGGAGTAGGGAATAGGGAACCAAAATTATCACAATTCCTACACGGATTGCTATAGTTATACAGCGTTTTTAATAACTATTAGGTACATAAGTGGGCTTGACCAATTAAGAATTAAATTCGCCACGGGTCACACCTCAGGATTTTTTTCCTCTTTCCTCTTCTCTGTTCCCTGTTCCCTGTTCCCTAAAACCCAGGAATCTGTACCTGATACAATTAAAAACTGCTGTATATGAATTTAAACCAAACACTACTAACTGTAATTTCTACTCAACCCCATCCACTGTTATTTGCTACCCTCAGTGGAGCGCATTTGTATGGTTTCCCTTCACCAGATTCTGATTATGATTTGCGTGGGAGTCACATTCTGCCAGTGCAGAAGGTTATAGGACTAGAGCCGGGACCGGAAACGATTGAAGTTTCGGAAATTCGGGATTCCATAGAACTGGATCTAGTCACTCACGATATCAAAAAGTTCTTTGAGATGCTGCTGAAAAAGAATGGTTATGTCCTAGAACAGCTGTACTCACCCCTAGTTATTCACACTACACCGGAGCATGAGGAATTAAAAGCGATCGCAAAACAATGCATTACTCGCTACCATGCCCATCATTATCTAGGATTTTCCCGAACCCAATGGAAACTGTTTCAAAAGATGAGTCCATGTCGGGTCAAACCCTTGCTTTATGTCTATCGGGTGCTGTTGACTGGTATCCATTTAATGAAAACTGGGGAAATAGAAACTAACTTGGTTAAGCTCAATGAGGTGTTCCAGTTACCTTATATTCCAGATTTAATCGCTCGAAAGCTAGCAGGAGCAGAAAAGTCTGTATTGGAAGATACAAATTTTGACTTTCATGAGGGAGAATATAGTCGTCTACAGAGTAAATTAGAGGAAGCTTCTGAGTCTAGTTGGTTACCAGAAGCACCATCAGCTAAGGATGCTTTGAATGATTTGCTCTGTAGATTGAGAATGGCAAATTTACATTGAAATTGCAATAGCAAAGGGCACAGGGAACAGCGGATCTGGGAACAGGGAGCAGGGAGCAGGGAGCAGGGAGCAGGGAGCAGGGAGCAGGGAGCAAGGAAGAAAATTTCTAGAAAATGCTATAATAATAATTATAAATAAATTTTTAAATGAAAGTAAAAAAATTAGCAATTTCTAGTATTATACTTGCTCTGCTTGTGCTTGGTTGTGCTAATGAAACCCCAGCAGATAAAACCCAGCCTCGGAACGTAGCAGGAGATTGTGGTGAACGCCAATGTCAGGAAGTTTTAGCTGACCTTGGCGATAGTTTTCCCGAACAAATAGCTGAATGGGAAAAGGAGTGTAGTGATAGCAAATATTTAAATTTAAAGGTTTTTCAGAATCAAGGACAACCCCAGCGAGTCAGTTTTTTTTGTTGGGATAAACCCTTAGGAAATGGCAATCGCACTGGTACATGGTTAGGGGTTTTGCCCTTAGTAGCCAATGATTCTACGTTTGTGAAGCCATTAGTTTGCTCTAACTCTGACCAACAGTGCCAGAAAGTATTGCCTCAATTACGCACAAAGGCTCCAGAGCTAGTCCAGAAAGCCGAATTTAAATGCGCCACTAAACAGGGGTCTCTATTTTTGAGAGTTTCTGAGCAGGGAATCGATATTCGGTGCGGTTTTTTTGCCACTTCTGTTTGGGATGAAAATGGCGATGGTTTAGTGGATAATGAAGACCCAGTTAGTGTTGATATTTCAGTGGGTACTTTTAAACCCTAAGGTTTGATAATTAAGGATATAGCTGATAGTTAATACTATAGTCTTTACAAATCGATAATCAAAACTCATACTATTATAGTAGAATATCAAAAAATCAAAAAATCCTACCAGCTCTTTACTAATGTTGCTTATTCCCTATTCCCTATTCCCTATTCCCTATTCCCTATTCCCTATTCCCTCTCCGAAATTGCTATAATTATCAATTATGACTGCTCTTATTCTCAACATAGCTCCCACCATTAAACTAACTGATGAACAGTTCTTCCAACTCTGTCAGGACAATAGAGATTTACGTCTTGAGAGTACCAGCAAGGGAGAACTAATTATCATGCCACCAACGGGATGGAAAAGCGGAAACCGGAATAGCCGACTGACCCAACGTTTGGGCAATTGGGCTGATAGTGATGGAACTGGATTAGCGTTTGATTCCTCAACGGGGTTTAGGCTTTCTAATGGTGCCAATCGTTCTCCTGATGCCTCCTGGGTAAGGGGAGAAAGATTAGAAGCCCTTAATCGGGATCCTGCTAAATTATTACCAATGGCTCCTGATTTTGTAGCGGAACTCCGGTCTGCTAATGACAACCTCAAGACGTTGCAGGAAAAAATGCAAGAGTACATGGACTGTGGTGTACGTCTAGGTTGGCTAATTGACCCTCAAAATCAACAGGTAACAATTTATCGCCCTGGACAGGATAGGGAGGTTTTGCAATCCCCAAGTAGCTTGTCAGGAGAGGATGTATTGCCTGGATTTGTACTAGATTTGGCACAAATTTTGAGCTAATGTTGTTTGTTATAGCAATTCTACGACTTGTGAGGTATAAATTTATGGTTTTTAGGGAGCAGGGAGCAGGGAGCAGGGAGCAGGTAAGAGGTAAGAGGGAAAAGGGAAGAGGGAAGAGGTAAAAAATAATTTGTACCTCATAGCTACGAGAAACGCTATAATTTAAGCGTTACAATCCTATCAGGATAATTCCTCTTAACAAAAATCTGCCCTATCTCCGCAAACTTCCCAAAATTCCCCCTACTCCCTACTCCCTACTCCCTACTCCCTACTCCCTACGCGGAGCGCTAATAAATGTTTATAGATGGAATTAACAATGCCAATGCCTTAATTATCGGTTCCAATGGAGGTATTGGTCTGGCGTTTGTCAAACAGTTGCTGCAAGATCAGAGGTTTACCAAGATTTATAGCACTTATCGTCATCGTGATTCTAGTTCGGAATTAATTGCCCTTGAAAACAACTATCCTAATCGATTAGTTTGTCTATCGATGGATATTACCGACGAGTTGCAAGTATCTGAAGCTGTCAAACAAATTAGTGTAGAGATAGACAAACTCCATTTAGTGATTAATTGTGTTGGATTGCTTCATGACGGCAGCTTACAACCAGAAAAAAGCCTGAAACAGATTAATTCAGAACACTTGATGCGTTACTTCCAGGTTAACAGTATTGGAGCAGTGCTGCTGGCTAAACATTTATTACCATTATTCCGTCATAGCGATCGCAGTATTTTTGCTAGCATTTCTGCCAAAATTGGTAGTATTGGTGATAACCAACTGGGAGGATGGTATGGCTATCGAGCATCGAAAGCAGCCTTAAATATGTTTATGCGAACGGTAGCAATTGAATACAGTAGAAAAAGTCCTCAAACTATCGTTGTCACCTTACATCCTGGTACAACCAATACGCGCCTTTCTAAACCCTTTCAAAAAAATGTACCTGCTGATAAGTTATTCCCAGTAGAGCGTACTGTTACTCAACTACTGGGGGTAATCGAAAAGCTGGATAAAGGGGATAGTGGAAAGTTTTTCTCCTGGGATGGAAGCAAGTTACCTTGGTAAACTAGACTTCTTTCAGAAGTAGGGAACAGCGGATCTGGGAACAGCGGATCTGGGAACAGCGGATCTGGGAACAGTATCATAAAAATACTTTTGCAAGAGGTCTACTAATCCTTGGGTAAGTTAATTAATCAACTAAAACCAGAAGGTAGAGGGGGATAAAGGGGAAGATAATCAAGAGTTTATTCAGTCTTTAGAACTGATTCTTTGGAATCGTCTTTGGCAACGTTATCCCTAGGAAAACCTGATATCAATCCGCTTTCAATCATCAAACCAATCCCGGCATTAATCACAACTAAGCTTAAGGTTCCTAACCAAAACCAAGGCTCTCCTTCAATTCGTTTAGAAACGGCTTCTCCAAATAAGCATAAACCTAAGGGAAAAAGCAGAACTCCAACTTGAGATTTGATATACCAAATTACTTTCTTTTTCATGGTAGTGGGATACTATTTAAGAATACAATATAGTAGCTTAATGGTGTTGACACTCCCCGGTCGCGCATACGCGGGGATTCTTCGCTCAACGATCCGGCTTGCTGAACCTGGCCGAGACCAAGAACAGTAGAGGTCAGATCTCCCGAAGCGTTGGGATCCAAGATCCAGGTTCCGGTGTGCCCCACCGTACCCAAGGCTTTTTTAAGAATATTGACTGCGGCGTTGTGGTCTCGGTCTAATTTACAACCACACTTACAGACATGAGTCCTAGTAGATAGTGACTTCTTGACTACTTCGCCGCATTCTGAGCAATTTTGACTGGTATAGGCGGGATTTACTGCAACCGTCACCTTCCCAAATTTAGTGCCAAAATGCTCCATCCATTTTCTAAATTGATACCAACCTGCATCATTAATAGACTTAGCTAGGCAGTGGTTTTTAACCAAGTTTTTGACTCTTAAATCTTCATAGGCGACCAGATCGCTAGATTCGGCGAAGCCGACGCTACGCGAACGGATTACGCAACGTGCTAGTCTCTTGGCATGTTCTTCACGCTGCCTACTTATTTTAAGGTGCTGTCTACCTAGTCTGTTAATTGCTTTGTTACGGTCGATGCCCGGTATTATCCGGGGCACCTCCGCTCCAGAACCGTGCGTGAAAGTTTCCCCTCACACGGCTCCTGGGTAAACTCGGTCTTTGACCGGCCTTTTGGCTTGCTCCAGTG
>NZ_JAAHIG010000466.1:0-6232 GCF_010692305.1 Moorena sp. SIO4G3
TCCTTAGGGATCCACAGCCAACTCTTCCATGCAGTAGTTAACATAAAACCTTCTATTGAGTTACCCCACTAATGGTTTATTTCTATCTACCCATATAGAGCTTTCAAAAGTTCTAGTTAATACCAAGTAGCATTCACCGGTAGCACCCTCTATGGACAGTTTCACCGTCTGGTGGTGTCTTGCCGTCTTTGAATGCAATCCCTCTGATGGCAATGTCATACTACGCGTGCTTTATATAGTGCTTTGCAGCTCAATAAAATACACTGTAGCCTCTCGGAAGCTCCCACTGCAATCACCGGTTGTATTATATTCCAATCAAGACTGCGTTTGCATTTAACTCAATAATGAAACTGTTTGTCCCAGGTCGCCTTTGTCTATTTGGGGAACATAGTGATTGGGCAGGAGGCTATCGCTGCCTAAATCCCCAGCTCGAAAGAGGCTACACCCTAATCACCGGAACCAATCAGGGACTTTATGCTCTGGTCTTATCTGATCCGACCGAGCTGATTATTCGTACTTCCGGTCGGGAGGGTGCCCCGACCCTTTGTATTAGTTTACCAATGGAAAGGAGTGCTCTGCTCGCTGTTGCTAAAAAAGGCGGTTTTTTTAGTTATGCTGCTGGGGTTGCCTACCAGTGTCTCTCTCGCTATCCTGTCGGTGGAATTGAAATCGATAATTACCGCACTGACTTACCAATCAAGAAAGGGCTATCCTCAAGTGCAGCAATTTCCGTCCTAGTTGCCCGCAGCTTCAATCTCCTGTATGACTTAAACATGAGCCTCCAAGAGGAAATGGAGTTAGCCTATCTAGGGGAAACCACCACCCCTTCCCAATGTGGTCGGATGGATTTCGCCTGTGCTTATGGCAATCGACCGATCATGATGATGTTTGATGGTGATCACACCGATATTACTGAACTCAAGGTACCTCGGAATCTATTTTTTGTAATTGTAGACCTCGGGGCGAGTAAAAATACTCAGGAAATACTCGGTAAACTGAATCAGTGCTATCCCTTCGCCACTAACGAAATACAACAAAATGTTCAGCACTATCTTGGTTCAATCAGTTCTAAAATTACTCAGGAGGCCGTTGAGGCTCTGGAAAGGGGTGATGCTGAACGGATTGGTGCCTTGATGAATCAGGCACAAGCTGAATTCGACCGCTATCTTATCCCTGCTTGCCCTGAGCAATTAACTGCTAGAGTGTTGCACCACATCCTGAATTATGAACCAATTCAACCTTATATCCTCGGGGGAAAGGGAGTGGGCTCTCAAGGGGATGGTAGTGCACAATTTATTGTTAAAGACAAGGAAAGTCAACAAAAGTTAATTAAAATTCTTGAGCGTGATTTCCCCCAAATGGAATCTTTGACGTTAACGATTTATGCAGACCAATAACGTTCGCAAAGCTGTAATTCCCGCAGCGGGTTTTGGTACCCGTTTGTTTCCAGCCACCAAAGTGGTAAAAAAAGAGTTATTTCCGATTATTGACCGGGATGGTAGGGCGAAACCAGTGATCATGGCGATTGTGGAAGAAGCGGTCAATGCTGGGATAGAAGAAGTGGGGATTGTGGTTCAAAAAAGCGATCGCAAACATTTTGAAGAATTGTTTAAGTCGCCCCCCAAACCCGAACTCTTCGATAAACTCTCTCCAGAAAACCAAGCATACAGCCAATATTTACAGGATTTAGGCCAGAGAATTACGTTTCTGATTCAAGAGAAGCAAGAAGGCTATGGTCATGCTGTATTTTGTGCCAAAGAATGGGTAAATGATCAGCCTTTTCTATTGTTGCTGGGGGATCATGTTTACGCTTCTGACCATGAAAATTCCTGTGCTAGTCAAGTTCTAAACGTTTATAGCCAGGTTGATCAGAGCGTTGTTGCCTTGACCGTAATGCCAGGAGAGATTATTCATAAAGCCGGTTGTGTGACTGGGATTTGGGAAGAGTCAGAATCACGGTTGCGTGTGACAGAGCTTTATGAAAAGCCTACTCTTGAGTATGCGCGAGCCCATCTCCATATGGAAGGAATGGCAGCGGATCAGTTCTTAGCGGTATTTGGTATGTATGTACTTAAGCCGAAAATTTTTGACTATCTTGAAGAGCAAATCAACCACAATATCCGTGAAAAAGGCGAATTTCAGCTGACATCCTGTCTTGATAAATTGCGACAAGAAGAGGGCATAACCGGTTATCTAGTTAAAGGCAAGTATTTTGATACCGGAATGCCCCAGTTTTATCGACAGACCATAATTGATTTTCCCAATTAAACTCAGGAGACTTGATCTGATTAATCCTATGTTTTTAATCCTGTTTCTCGAAACTAAGGGAAGCAGAATTCATACAGTAGCGTAAGCCTGTTGGTTGTGGTCCATCGCTAAACACGTGACCTAGGTGAGCGTCACAGACAGCACACAACACTTCTGTCCTGCGCATAAATAGGCTGTTATCGGCTTCCTCCTTTACATTCTCTTCTTTGATAGGTGCATAAAAACTAGGCCAACCTGTCCCAGAATCATATTTGGTATCGGAGTTAAATAGCTCTGTGCCGCAACAGATACATTTGTAGATACCCTTCTCCTTATTGTTCCAGTATTCTCCAGTAAAGGCTCTTTCCGTTCCCTTCTGTCTGGTGACTTTATACTGTTCCGGTGTTAGCTGCTCTTTCCACTGTGCTTCAGTCTTTTGGACTTTAGTAACCATGGCTGAATCCTTGTGATAGTGTTTTGATGATACGTCGGAGGTGAGAGATCACCGATTGGGTGATCGGGTCTTTTGTAAAGAAAAGACACGTTTTGATACTTAACTTAACATTTTCTGGCACACAGCAGATGGGAAGTTTAGGGCGTGTGGGTAGTTTGGGGCGTGTGGGAAGATCGGCAGGGTTTGATTAAGGGTAATAATTCAAAGGTAATAATTAGCCCATGAGATGAATGGTCAGATAACCCTTCCGTGTCTACCACAGCTAAACGTCAGGCGTTGCTGATTCTGGGTATGGTTTCGCCCCCCTAACCCCCCAATTCTGGGGGGAATAAGACCTTCTTGCGTCCCTCCCGGTGCGCTTTCCAATGGGCGAGTAAATCGCCCTTGGGTCGCACCGCAAAGTTGGGGGACCCACGGGGGCTTTAACATGCACCAGATGATTGCGCATTCATTCCTTAATTCAGCAACGCCAAACGTCATACTAAGTTGCGGTTAAAGGTATAACTTTCTGTTCCCCCAATCTCCCTATCTCCCTATCTCCCTATCTCCCAATCTCCCTATCTCCCTATCTTTGAATGCAACTCGTATCAATCCTCCTGAGGATACTCATCCCACAGTTTCGTTACTTGCCGTATGCTCTGGTAATTACCATTCCCAACAATCAAGTGATCCAATACCGGAATACATAATAGTTGACCTACCTGTAATAACCGTTCGGTTAGAGTAATATCTTGAAAACTTGGGTCAACACTGCCAGTGGGATGATTGTGAGCCACAATTACCTGTGTTGCTCCTTGGCGCAGCACTTCTCGGAAAATATCCCGGGGATTCGCAATGGTTTCTGTTGCGGTACCAACAGTAATAATCTGAGTACCCAACAAATGATTTTTAACATCGAGTAGCAACACAGCAAATCTTTCATGATTTTGCCACATTAAGTCATGACTCAAAGACGCTGCTGCTGAGGCTGGACTATCAATAATTACACCTTCTGTTGGTCGAGACAGAAATGCCCGTTTTCCCAGCTCCACTGCTGCTAAAATCGTTGTGGCTTTCGCTAGTCCAACACCATGAATTTGGGTCAATTCTTGAGCTTTAATATTCCGCAACACAGCCATTGGGTCTCGTTGGTCTTTAGCAAGTTCCTGTAAAATCAACTGTCCCAAACCCATGGCAGAAAGCTTACCTTTGCCTTGACCTGTACCTAAAAGAATTGCTAGCAGTTCCGCTGTCGCCAGATTTTTAGCTCCTAGAGCAACTAATCGCTCGCGAGGACGTTCACTGATCGGAATATCAGCAATTCTCAGGCAATATGTCATAGATGTACACTGACTAAGACTGAAGGGATTTATTTTTAGTTATCCCGTTTTGACCTAAGAAATCTAGATTCCATTGGCAATATCCTGATTATCCCAATAATCGAGATGGGGAGATGGGGAGATGGGGAGATGGGGAGATGGGGAGATGGGGAGATGGGGAGATGGAGAAATTAGGTAGGTGTCAACAAACACAAGATCATTAGCACAATTCAATAATACTGTCGTGCCAAATTGGCGGTTTTGCCAAATCTTTACATAACGGATTTTCTTTAGTGCATAAATATTTGAACAAAACCAAAAAGCTTGAGTGGTGGATTGTCGAGGAAGGTTATCCCTTGATTAGCGGACTTTTCGTCAACACCAATTACCTACCAACAACGAAAATCCGAGAAATTCTAATCATATTGACTGACTTAATACCTCAAAGGGCGTAGTAGCTATGTTACAGTACTTAATTCTTTACAATCAACATATAAAGATTTATGGTAGACTGCTTCAGAATTACGTAAAATTTTGATGAATTTATCACAATCTTCGTGCCAATCACTAGGATTAGCTGAGATGATGTCAAATCGAAAGCATATAGACATCTACCAAATTAACTATGTCAAATCAACTATTTAATCTTTCAAACCTTAACGGCAGAATTGGGTTCTCTATTAATGGTGTTACATTAGGTGACCGCTCCGGCTTCTCAGTCAGCAGCGCTGGAGATATCAACGGTGATGGCAATGCTGACTTGATTATCGGAGCCCCAGGGGCAGATCCCAATGGCCTTTTTTCAGGTACAAGCTATGTAGTCTTCGGTGGTCCAGATGTGGGTGCTAGTGGTAACATCGAACTCGCTGACCTAGACGGTACTAACGGTTTTGTTATTGCAGGTCTTAATTCAACTGGATTCTTAGGCTTTTCGGTTAGCAGTGGTGGAGATATCAATAGTGATGGTACGAGTGACCTACTGGTAAGTGCTCCTGGTGCTGGTCCCAACAACAATGGCGTGAGCTATGTGATATTTGGCGGTCCCACTGTGGGCTCTACTGGTAGCGTAGATCTCTCATCTGGCTTTGCTATCAATGGCGTCGATCCTGCAGAATTTTCTGGTCATTCCATCAGCAATTTAGGGGATGTTAATGGCGATGGTAACGATGACATCTTGATTGGTGCTCCTAATGCTTTGTTGCCTATTGCTTCTCCCGGTCTTAATCCTGGCGAAGCTTATGTGGTATTTGGGGGCACACAAGGTACTGGCGGTAGCCTAGACCTCTCCACTCTGGACGGCACTAATGGCTTCCTCCTCACCAGTAGTGTTGCAGGAAACTTGGCAGGTTTCTCAGTCAGTAGTGCTGGGGATATCAATGGTGATGGCATCAAGGATTTCGCTATCGGTGCTCCTGGTAGTGATTCTCCTCTGACTGACAACAGTTCTGCTGGCAAGACTTATGTAGTGTTCGGTGGTTCAGGTTTGGGTGCCACTGGAACCCTAGACCTCTCATCGATACCCTCCTCCGACCCCAAAACTGGCTTTGTCATTAATGGTATTGATAAAGGTTCCAGCCTTGATCTCGGTGACAGGGCAGGCTGGTCCGTGAGTGATGCTGGGGATGTCAATGGTGATGGTGTTAGTGACTTAATCATTGGGGCTCCCTCTGTTGACTCCGATACCCAGACTGATGTTGGCCAGGCTTACGTAGTGTTTGGCGGCACAGATGTTGCTGGTACAGGGAACTTAGACCTTGCAAGCCTCGATGGTACCAATGGCTTTGCCATCAAAGGGATTGAAGCGGAGGGTCTCCTGGGCTCGTCAGTTAGTCATGCTGGGGATCTTGACCAAGATGGGTATGCTGATATTGCGATTGGAGCTAAAGGTGCAGGCAAAGTTTATGTGCTGTTCGGCAGTGAAGGGTTGGGAACTACTGGCAGTGTAGACCTTTCTACCCTAGACGGGGAAAATGGCTTAGTTATCGAAGGTACTGACTCCCTAGGCTTCTCAGTAAGTGGAGCAAAAGACGTTAATAGTGATAGCATTGATGACCTAGTTATCGGAGCTCCTGGTCTTGAGCTTAGTAGAGCCAATGGCAGCACCCCAGGCAATAGCTATGTCCTATTCGGTAATGTTGCTCCAGTGATAGACCTCAACGGTGTATCGACAGGTACCGGAACAGGTACCGGAACAGGTACCGGAACAGGTACCGGAACAGGTACCGGAACAGGA
>NZ_JAAHIG010000467.1:0-6219 GCF_010692305.1 Moorena sp. SIO4G3
TAATGGGGTGGGTTTTCACCACCATCCAACTGATAGTTAAGATTCGGGGTTTTTACCCCGCGAATCTTCTGGGTCATACCCCTCCTGTTTCAGGAGGCTCCTACCTCAGAACGAGCCGCACTCCAACACCACATGAACATTCGTTCCTCCCATACCAAAAGAACTCACCCCAGCACGGCGGGGAGTATCCTTGGCTTCCCATGCCGACAACTTGGTATTAACGTAAAAAGGACTACTTTCAAAATCAATGTTGGGATTGGGTCGCTCAAAGTGCAGATTAGGGGGAATTTGCTGGTGTTTGAGGGCCAGTACGGTTTTAATCAAGCCTGCGATACCAGCAGCATTAGCTAGATGTCCCACATTGGTTTTCACCGAACCAATGGCACAAAAGCCTGTTTCTGCAGTGGTTTGTCGAAAGGCTTGGGTTAGTGCGGCAATTTCGATCGGATCCCCAAGGGGAGTACCAGTGCCGTGGGCTTCGATATAGCTCACCGTACTGGCATCAATTCCAGCAACGGCTTGAGCTTCAGAAATGACAGCAGCTTGTCCTTCTACTGAGGGTGCAGCATAACTGACCTTTAACGAACCATCGTTGTTAATGGCCGAGCCTTTGATAACTGCATAGATACTATCTTGATCTGCGATCGCATCCGATAGGCGTTTGAGAACTACAATTCCTGCACCATTCCCAAATACTGTTCCTTGAGCCTGGGCATCAAAGGCTCGACAATGCCCGTCCGGGGAAAATATTGCTCCTTCTTGGTGAAGGTAGCCCGTTTTTTGGGGCAAGCGGATGGCAACTCCCCCTGCTAATGCCATGTCGCACTCCGTGTTTAGCAAACTCTGACAAGCACTATGGACCGCTACTAGTGCTGTGGAACAAGCGGTTTGAATATTCACGCTTGGTCCGGTTAGATTGAGCTTGTAGGACACCCGCGTGGGCAGAAAATCTGGTGCTTGTCCGATAGTCATTTGCACGTCACCAACGGTTTCCAAAAAGGAACGATTGTTAGCGTAACCCAAACCTGGACTAACGTTATTAATTAGATAGGTATTGATGCCTCCACCTGCATAAACAGCGATTCGGCAAAGCCGTTCGCGTAGCGTGGCCTTCGGCCTCCGCTTCGCGAACGCTCCTGGATAGCTTTCTGGGTCGTATCCAGCATCCTCAAGGGCAACCACAGCACATTCCAATAAAATTCGTTGTTGGGGGTCTAGGATTGCTGCTTCTTTGGGACTATAGCCAAAAAAGCCCGCATCAAACTGGTCAATATCTGCCAAAATTGCACCAGCTTTGACATAGTTAGGATTCTTCAGCCAAGCGGGATCCGCTGGTTCCAATTCATCTTCAGCAAAAGTGGAAATTGATTCGACTCCATCCAGCAAATTCTGCCAAAATGTCTCTATATCTTTGGCTCCTGGAAACCGCCCCGCCATGCCAATAATGGCGATAGAATCATGTTCAACTTGTTGACTAATTCGCTTACGAGTCTTGAAAACTGGTTGGTTTTGCTCTTGCTGGCTTAAGTGTTGGGCTAAACTGCTAATGGTAGGGTACTGAAACAGCGTGACCACTGGTAGCTCAACCTTTAAGGCTTCAACTAATCGTTTATGAACCTGGATTAGTAGTAAAGAATTACCCCCCAGCTCAAAGAAATTGTCATTAATCCCTACTACCTCTAACTGCAACATATCCTGCCAAACCTGAGCAATCAGTTCCTCTGTCTGTGACTGAGGCATGACCAGTGCTGTGGACAATTCCGGACGGGACCTTTCTGGAGCCGGTAAGGCACGACGATTCACTTTTCCATTAGCAGTCAGAGGCATTTTGTCAAGGGTGACAAATGCGGCTGGCACCATGTAGTTAGGCAAACTTGATTGTAAATAATGGCGCAGTTGGGGTTCGAGTTGGCGAGCTACTTTACCCTGAAGGGGATTATTAGCGTAGTCTTTCCAAGGCTTGGCTTGACCTGGGGGTGTGGGGTATGGGGTGCAGGGAGTAGTGAGATGATGTCGAAAAATGACATCATAGCAGTCCTTTGCTTGGGAACTAGACCAGTTGATATAGATGGTATAGGGTAGCTGCTGGCTCAAGTCCCACCAATCCTCTGGTTCTATCCCAACGGTTTTTTCCTGTTTTAATGCCTCCCTGAGTTCGGCTACAGTAGCTAACTCTCCCTGGTCTAGTAATTCTAAAAGCTTGACTTCTGACACCAAACGTGCATTGGGAATAGTTTTGATACCCAGCATTTCAGGTTGGCTCTGTTGGAGTAGCTGGCGCACAGAGGGTAAGGTTAATTCATCTTGCTGCCAGTCTAACCAGTTAGGTTCTACAGTAGAAGAGACGGCTTCCGATAACCCTAAATGAAGGATGGCATCGTAGCGGAATCGTGTCAGCTCATTATGATAACGACCACGCTTGAGCTGAATATCGACATGACTAATTTGGGGGAGGTGGTGCTGCAGAGCGACAAACAATTCTGGGTCAATGACCAAATCCTCTTCATTGCTCATCCTGGTTTGGATGCGTTGCTGCAACTGTTCTCCAGATAGCTGTTCCGGAGCCTGATACAGTTGCACAGAGCTATGGAAAGCTTCCAATAACGGCAAACTTCGTATATCTCCGACGAAGATAACGCCTCCTGGAGTAACTGCTTGCACTGCTTTTTCCAGCACCTCTATTAAGTAATCAATACTGGGAAAATGCTGAACGACTGAATTGATAACGACTGCGTCAAATGACTGAGGTTCGATACTCTCAAAATTGTCAGCAGCTCCCTGGCAAAGCTCGACACCGGACCAATTGCCATCTAATTGCTCAATTTGCTCCTCAATATAGTCCAAAGCTTCCTGGGAAATATCAATTCCCACATACTTAGAACAATGGGGGGCAATCCGAAATAACAGCATCCCTGTTCCGCAACCTAACTCCAGCACCCGAGTTGGCTTGCAGGCAAGAATCCGTGCTGTTGTCTGCTCTACCCATTCCCGCATCTCCTGTTCTGGAATCGGCTCACCCTGATAGCTATCATTCCAACCAATAATATTAAACGTGGGGTCAGCCACAGGAGTGGATTGGCTATAAATGGCGTTATCGACTTCCTGCCATTGCTCAACTTGCTCAGTTCTGGCTATTTTATTGGCTTCTTCGTTAGGAACAACATAAGCCACCAATCGTTTATCCCCTGGTGTATCTTCCCTAGCTAAAACAACACTCTGCTTCACTTGCGAATGCTGACTCAGCAAGGCTTCAATTTCCCCGAGTTCAATTCGGAAACCACGAAGTTTTACTTGATGATCCACACGACCGATAAACTCAATATTACCATCAGGTAAATAACGAGCCAAATCTCCTGTTTTGTAAAAGCGATCGCCTTTGGCGCGGCTGAGGCCTTTGGCCACGCTTCGCGAACGCCGATCGCTAAATTTTGAATTTTGAATTTTGAATTTTGAATTGTTAAAGGGGTTAGGGATAAACCTCTCTTCAGTCAATTCCGGACGATTCAGATAACCTCTAGTAATTCCAGCACCACTAATGTATACTTCTCCAGGAACCCCAATGGGAACGAGCTGGAGATGGCTATCTAGTAGATAGATTTGTGTATTAGCAATGGGGCGACCAATGGGCACTCTAGCTAGTGCTGCCTGAGGCTGACACTTATAAACACTGCTCCATACTGTTGCCTCTGTCGGACCGTACTCATTATAAAGGGATGTGTCTGGAAGTTGTTGGTGATGCAGTGTAATTAAATCTGTAGTACAAGCTTCTCCTGCAACAATAACAGCCTGTAGGGAAACAAGTTTGGAAGTTGCTTGTGCCAAAATTAGAGCATATAAAGATGGTAAACACAGTAAATGAGAAACATGATGCTGAGTAATTAAACTAGTCAGTTGTCGAGGATCTTGCTGATAGTTTTGGTGGGGTAGCACCAGGCTTCCCCCCTCACACAAAGTCCAAAAGATACCTGCTACTGAACTATCAAAAGCGAAGGAAGACAACAACAGATAACTAGTTAGGGGTTCGGAGTAATACTCAATACGAGCCTGAGTTGAGTGAACTAGGTTTTGATGAGTTACCAACACTCCTTTAGGCTTGCCTGTGGAACCGGATGTGTAGATCACATAAGCCAAGTTTTCGGCTGTGGCATCGCTAACGGGATTTTCTTCACTGTTGTTGGAGATTACTGTCCAATCTCTATCCAAGTTAACTACATCTGCCCCATGGTCTGGCAATTGATTCAGCAACTTTTCTTGAGTGACCAGCACTGAAACTTTAGCATCGGATAACATGAAAGCTAAGCGTTCTTGGGGATAGCTTGGATCTAAAGGCACATAAGCGCCACCAGCTTTGAGAATACCAAGCAGTCCCACCAGCATCTCCAGAGAACGCTCTACACAAAGACCCACTAGCGCATCTGCTCCTACCCCCAGCGAACGCAGATAATAGGCCAGTTGATTAGCTCGTCGATTCAGCTCCCGATAGGTTAGCTGCTCTGCTTGAAAAACTGCTGCTACGGCCTCTGGAGTTTTCTCTACCTGCTCCTCAAATAGTTGATGGATACATTTGTCCAGGGGGTACTCTAGCTCCGTATCATTCCACTTAAGTAGTAGCTGCTGCTCTTGAGCTACACTCAAAAGTGGTAAAGTGGCAAGACACTGGTCTGGATTAGCAACGATGGCCTCAAGCAAAGTCTGGAAATGCCCCAAAATTTGCTGAATTGTTGCTGAATCCAACAACTGGGAGTTGTATTCACACTCTATGGTTAAACTCCCTTCTTCCTCAGAAGCCATGATCACCAGAGCACAGCTGTCAATTTGTTCGGAGATGTTTGCTAAATGCTCTTTCAAATGCTCTTTATCTATCGGTATTTTGGAAATACAAAATGGCAGATTACACAATACCAACATTACCTGAAAAATTGATGCTATGCTTAACCCTTCATCTGTTTTAAATTCCTCAAGTAACTTCTCAAATGGGTAATATCGATTTTCTCTAGCCTCCTCAATTGTATTAGCAACCCGCTTTAAAAGTTCTCTAGCACTTAGATCACCTGATAAGTTTGTCCTTAGTGCTATTGGATTAGAAAAATTTTCCGTATTTCCTGACTTTGTCTCCCGAATACTATCGGTAGATACAGAACCAACAATGATATCTTTCTGCCCCGTGTAACGCAGTAAAATAATTTTAAATATAGCTAAAATTGCGGTGAATATAGTAATGTTTTCACACCTACAAAATTTAGTTAGCTCTATATAGAGCTGTTGATCGAGTTGCAAAGCTTCCCTAGATCTAGTAAATGTCTGAAGTGGCGATCGCTGCTCATTTAAAAATTCTTGTAAAACCGGCAGTTCCCCACTTAGTCGCTTTTTCCAGTAGGCTTGCTGTTCGGTTAAGCTAACGTTGCTCAATTGTGTTTTATAAGTACTCATGTCAAAAACTATCCCTAATTTTCAAGTAATTTTATAAAAATATGGTAAGCGTCAACCTTCTATTGGAAGGTTCAGAGCAAGCCATACTAATTAACCCTAGTAATACCATATTACGAGGATTTATGTAAATTCAATGAAGCGATTCTCTAGAAATCCGATCTGATTTGTAAAATATAGTGGCCGAACTTATGCTCTAACCCAAGCCCTGCAAAGATTTCAGATTTTTAAGATTTTACAACTGATTTACGATTGCTATTTCAAAAATTTTCACAGACAAGTTTGGCGCTCAAGGCAAACTGGTGGTATGGGCACTTGCGACCAAGTTATAATCTTTTGTTGCAAAGCGTTTAAATCAAATTATTTTCTATAATACCCAGGTTAATAGTCCCTATTGTGTATAAATAAGACTTGACAAAATAGAGGTTAAATGGATATAGCAATTATATGACTTGTGAGGTACACAATTTCTAGATTTTAGGGAACAGCGGATCTGGGAACAGGGAACAGGAACCCACCCCTAACCCCTCCCAAGAGGGGAATAGAGAATATAGAATAGCGATGCGCTGCATTAAGAGGTGCGACAATCAAGCGAATTTAATTCTTAATAGGTCAAGCGCACCTAAAAGGGAATCAACGTCAAAGAATGCTGTACCTCATGAGTCCTAGAAACGCTATGACAAGGTGATCGCGAAGCTCGAAGAGGGAATCACCAGCACCTGACACATGGGTGATCCGAGGCCGAGCGCGTTCATCGACCTGGACGGAGGCCGATTCCTCATGGGCTCCGAC
>NZ_JAAHIG010000468.1:0-6212 GCF_010692305.1 Moorena sp. SIO4G3
TCACAACTAATCAAGACCCTGACCCGGTGATAGCTTCGCGAAAACAACATGAGAAACGATGTTATCGGCTGGAATTCAAAATACAAACGTACAAGTATGCTGCTGAATAGTTTTGTCAGTCAACCAGATGATCATCAATGGAGTCTTAGGAGGTTTGGTTAGTATTACCGCATCCAGTGCCTATGTAAAACTATCGGCTGCTGCTTTCATTGGTATGGTAGCTGGATGGTTAGTTGTTTTCTTAGTTGGCTACTTTAACAAGTTGAAAATTGACGACCCAGTTGGTGCAATATCAGTTCACTTAGGTTGTGGCATCTGGGGAACGCTAGCAGTTGTTTTGAGTAATCAGAATAAGTTACCTTGTGACCAAATAAATGCACCACTCTGCAATACTAATGGTCTTGCACTGATAGAGAGATCCCAACAATTAGGAATTCAAGTGTTTGGTCTCTTTGTTGTTCTATTGTTTACCTTGGCTTTTAGTTGGGTCACTTGGTCAAGACTTAAAACCCTAATAGGCATTAGAGTTTCGGACGAGGATGAGCTCAAGGGGTTAGATTTGCAACTCCATGATGTAGAGACTTACCACGGTTTTAGAAAAGAGGAAGTTTAGGTAGGGACAGATATCCTACCCGGGTGCATCTCAATGCATGCAATTAGACAAAAATTCTAATAAAATTCCG
This sequence comes from Moorena sp. SIO4G3, assembly GCF_010692305.1. Classification (NCBI taxonomy): domain Bacteria; kingdom Bacillati; phylum Cyanobacteriota; class Cyanophyceae; order Coleofasciculales; family Coleofasciculaceae; genus Moorena; species Moorena sp. SIO4G3. Next base: position 684 of record NZ_JAAHIG010000468.1, read on the forward strand.
ACACTGCCTACACTACCCACTCTCCCTAAAATCCCCACGCTTCCGACACTTCCGGCACTTCCCTTCTTTTTTACAAAGATGAGATGCACCCTCCTACCCTTGGGATATAAGGCAGATTATCTACCACCTACCTACGCCTTTTCCGTTACCACCTTCAATATCTTTAGTAGAGGATTTAGCATTGATATAAGTCTTAATGTCGTCGATAATTTCAGCGATTTCAGATTCTAACAACCCTTGGCTGATACTACTACTGGCTTTAACTAACAAGAACTTATGGGAACCGCATGGTACCGACATAATGTAGCCATATTTAGAAGATCTAACACAAATATTTGGAGCCGGATCCCATTCCAATTTATTACAAATACGTTTGGGTAAGTAATCCATCACCCCAGCTATGCTTTTAGCAACGTCATAATCCCAATTACCGATAAGTGTTTCGGTGATTATGAAAGCATTTTCTTGGACAATGACGACTCCCTGAATACCAGATGTATCATCCTTGAATTTTTTGAGAGTGTGTGTTATTTTTTCAATATCCATACTTACCTGTTACCTTCCTGAATTATCTATGTATATGGTGGATTAGTCTACAATTTAACAAATTTAATTTATTAGATATTTATCTATCGGTAAAAAATGGGCAATAATTCAGATAATAACTGTTCTAATTTCGTCTAAAACTTTAGCCCTTTAGTCACTTAATCAAGGAAGGTTTAGTAAAATTATCTTGACTAGAGTCCTGGTGGTTGCCAGGAAATTACGTGGTTTTAAACTCTGATTTTTTTAACATATAAATCAGGCCATTGATTGGTATGAAGGCACCATTATTTGTTAGTGTCAAAACCTGATTCTTTGTTTCTATTAACTTTTCTGAGGGTGGGATGATTAGTCCGGACAGAAAACGTTAAAGTACAGAATTTGGTCAAGCATTGGGGTTAACCCAAACTTGACCGATTTTTTTTGATTGCTATATATCTGAGGCTGATCCAGAATAATTCTGGTCACTGTTGAGGGACTAGAAATGCGTACGCAAAAAATCCCCACCAGATTCTGGTAATCTCAGAACCATGGATGAAAACTGCTCCGCTTACTATAGCGCTGCATCGCTGTTCCCTGTTCCCAGATCCGCTGTTCCCTGTTCCCTATTCCCTACTCCCTACTCCCTAATCCCTAGATACACCAGGAGGAAGGCGCAGAAGAAGGGAATCTGGCGATCGCCTAATTCTACGCTACCCTGGGAATTTCGCAGAGGTACTAGGGCGTGTTTTCAAACTCGGAGATCCCCCTAAATCCCCCTTAAAAAAGGGGGATTTTGAGTATGGCTCCCCCCTTTTTTAAGGGGGGCTGGGGGGGATCATAATCTTGCGGAAAACTTTGAAAACACGCCCTAGAGGTTAGCCGTCGGCGACAAGTCCCGGTATCAGACTTTATTTTTTCGACCCATCTCTATTTGAGTTGCTCGGTGGTCATTTTCTGGGGGTTGAATCTCGCCATCATTGCTGAGGAGAGCAATAACTATGAAAGCTATTGCTACGCAAACAAAGATCACTGATCCAGGACGACTTTCGTTGATATAGTGTTCACGATTGCACTTTAGGCAGACGTAATGATCTGCGTTTTGAGAATCCTGAATCCAGGAACAATACATCTGATCGCATTTCATGATTATCACCCTCAAGTCCAGACTATAATAAAGAGAATATCTCGCAAAGCTAACCACAGCTTGACAGTAAGCATTCAGCTATCAGTCGTCAGTTCACAATGTCAGCCGTCAGCTGTCAGCCGTGAGCTAAAAGCTCACGCTACGCGAACAGCTTATTTTATTCAAAAGCACCTCAAGTACCGTGCGCGTAGCGCATAAACTGTTCGCGTAGAGTGGCCTACGGCCAATGGCTGATAGCTGATAGCTGATAGCTGATAGCTGATAGCTGATAGCTTACGTCACAATTGCCAGATTTTATGCCTGGTTATTGTTGACTTTGCACTGCTGAATATGCACCCTTAATAAAAATCAAATCAGTTGCAAACCGAAAAAAGTAAACTTAATACACTTTTTTCGCTTCTAATAGTTAGATGCGTAGATACTGATTATGAGACAAAACGTTTTACTTCCACAGATCAGCTAAGACGTACTTATAGCAAGTCTAAGACTCATGAGGTACACACGATTAGTCTCACTCCACCCCTTACCCGCGCCCGGGTTACGCACTCCCCACACTCTTAACCCCACACTCTTAACCCTACTCCCTACTCCCATTAACTCAGGACGAAGTACCTCACCCAATTGATAACTTGAAAACTGCTATATTTTCCTTTAATGTGCCCCCAAAAATGGCCTTATTTCGGGTCGCTACATCCAGAAAATTATAACGTCTCAAGGTTTCTAAAGAAAATTTTACTCAGTTTTTTCAAAGCGCGACTTCCCCTCTGACGCACCCTGTTAATAGTTTTTTTGGTAATGGCAGTGTCTGGGTACAACTCTGACGATATCTGCTCCCAGCTCAGCTCACGAAAGAATCGCATCACCAGTAGTTGGTGAAAGTCCGGCTTGGTTTGCTTGAGTTCCTTGAGGGCTAAAGTTAGCATCTCTCCTAGTGTGCCATCACAGTAAAGGTCGTCTCTTGGGCTAGCAAAAATTTGGCTTTGGATCATCGGCTCAAGTTTCTGGATAAACTTTTTTTCCGATAGTTCCCTCCTTTTGTGTTGGAAAATAATGCGCTCCCCAACTTTCTTCGCCCACGCCTCGGGGTTTTCAATCGGGCGTTCTAAGCGCTCGACTTCCGCTGCCTTCTCCCATACCTGGCTGAGGATGTCGTCCGAGTCATACCGATGCCGCAATTTGCAATCGCACAGGAGCTTGTAATAGTACCCTTTGAGATACTGGACTTGTTGAGGATTAAGGAGCGTTAATCCACAGTTTATTGATAGTAGAGCACTCATGCATTTACCTCAGTATTACATAGTGTTTATTTGGGTTGTCTAGACCCTAAGCAATCATTAAGCGACAGATCTCTTCCATTTCCTCGTTTGAATTGCTCCAAATAGCTGCTGGCTTGCACTCACTGATATTGGTTACCCAATTAATATTGTCTGGTGGGGTACCAAATCTAAAGTGCAGGGTGACCAGATTTTTGGAGGAATTATTAGCCATTAGGTGACATTGCTTGCGGTCAATGCAAACCAGTTGATTCTCCCCAAACAGCTCGCCAGGTCTGGAGGGCATTTTGTCAGGCTCTACGGACTCGTCTTGGTTAGGGAAGCGATGGGTCATTTCCCCTTCGTAGACGAAGATTGCATCTAGGGACTGACCATGGTGGTGGGCAGTGGTACCTTGCCCCGGTCTCCAGCCAATCATATAAATGGTCAGGGCAGTGGTTTGAAAAATGGCTTTGCGCGAGAAATGTTGTTCATTAAAGCTGATATATTGCTCGAGAAATCTGTGCTTCAGTTTGGTTTGGGTTACTAGTTCCTTAAAAGTTTCAAACGTCACTTGATGGGAGGGAACCCGCGTAAGATTATAAGCAAGGTTCTTGATGGAAAGGGAACTCACCACCAAGTCGTAATCAGGTATTGCCCCGGTGCTGAGTTGGTAGTCAATTAACTGATCTGCTTGGCATAGCCAATAGTTCAGTTCTTGGTCATACCTGCTATAGCTTACGATCTCTGTGATGCTTTGAGCATCTTGTGATGACAACTCAGGTTGGGTCACTAGGCGACAGTACTCTGTGACCAGCTTGGCGAGCTGTTGCTCGGAGCCGCCAAAAAGGTTTACGTGGTAGTTCATTTCCATAAGTTTTCAATTTGTCATTTTCTTTCCCTCCATAAACTAAAGATGCACAAACAGCCAATGTGTGACACACCAGCCTCTGAATGCAGATCGCCCAACCACTGTTTTTGAGGTTACCGATGGTGAGTTGATTTACTTGATGTAGGGTGGGCAGTGGGTACCAAAACGATTGTCAGCTTTTCAATTGGTCTAGGGTTTATAAATGAGATGTAAACCTGTATGGTCTTTTTTTATTGTCAAATAAAAATCCTGATCTCTTTCCCCTCTTGGCTTTTGCCTTTTTTATGGAAGCAAATTTCTGCAATACTTTTGTTTACAACCTAGATAAAAACGTGCTTATTATGCACTGCCCACCCTCCGAGTAGATGTAGATGTAGATGTAGATGTAGATGTAGATGTAGGGTGGGCAGTGGGTACCAAAACGATTATCAGCTTTTCAATTGGTCTTATGCACTGCCCACCCTAGGATTAATTTTATTTAAAATTTAGTTAATTTGATGTCGGTGGGCAGTGCCTATAAAACCGATTACCAGCTGATTTTATCGGTTTCAATTACTGCCCACCCTACGATTAATCTCTATTGCAAATTCCCGATTCCCGATTCCCGATTCCCGATTCCCGATTCCCGATTTATTAATAAAAAAAAATTTCTAAACCCCTTGACAACATATTTATTTATTGATAAATTAATAGTGTCCACAAAATCAATCCATAATTTCAGATGAGTAACAATTTTCCTCCTTCCGACAACCAAAGTCCTAAACCGAAGAAAGCCAAGCTCCTTTTGATCGGTTCTCCTGAAAAGGTTCGCAAAACAATTAATGCCATTTATTCCCTTAAGTATGCGGAGCCAGATGAGTGGAGCACTCCGGAACCCACCGGAAAACCTGGTGAGGTGATGACCTTTTTGATTCGATATTTTTACGTAGATTAAGATAGGAATTTGCCAGGGGGCAACCCTGGCAAATCAGGACTGGTGAAGGATGTTTTGTGGAGGAGGATGAAGCAGCATGAAGCAAAATGAGTTGGGATGTTATAGCGCTACGCGCAAGGCAAAAGGCAAGAGGCAAGAGGCAAAAGTTGACGTGCATTAGCTTTTGAGCTTTTATCAATGTCAAACACATTAATGCGTAGTGCTATATTGCTTTCCAGCAGTTGCTGACTAACTCGGAAATCATGTCATAGTTGATCTGAAATTATCGATAGTTGAGTGCAGCTCAGCTGTATTTGTGGAAGGTTAAAGTACAGAATTCGGTCAAGGATTGGGGTTAACCCAAACTTGACCGATTTTTTTTTAGGGAGATAGGGAGTCGGGAGTCGGGAATCGGGAGTCGGGAGTCGGGAGTCGGGAGTCGGGAGTGTGGGGAGATAGGGGATATTTTTATTAAGTGCGTTCGTGTAGCGTGACCTACGGTCAATTGGGAAGCGCTAGCTTTTTGGGCTAATTGCCTATCTTGTATGGTGCGTTAAAAAAGTGTAGCGCACCTGTTTAACTATCAGTAATGCGATCGCGTAGTGGCTCAGAGCATCGCTAGAGCAACCAACACACTGAAACGGCTACAAGTTAGATGGCAAGAGGGTTTTGAGAGGTGAAGTGGGGTGAATGGCCTGAGTCGATATCAAAAAATTGGTGCTAACTCGAAAAATTCCAAAATAGGGTTTTGAGATCGTCTTAAAGGTGTAGAGACAAAAGACAGAAAATAAAAACTTTGTCCAATGTCGAAACCTGAAAAGGT
>NZ_JAAHIG010000469.1:0-6198 GCF_010692305.1 Moorena sp. SIO4G3
TTCGCTAGGAGGAACGTAATTACAACTGTTAGGATTGGTAACCTCTTCCACAAAGTTAATAATCGTGTCCTTAGTCGTACCCTCATTCCAAGACACTAAGGGGTCATAGTCCGCAGCAGCAGGGGGACATGCCACAAAGCTTCCTAGGCAAAAGACTGATAACAGAATCGATAGGAAAACTAAAAACGTTCTTTTTTTCATGATATAAGGCTTCTTCTGCGGTGTAATTGCTGAGCAGCTTCAATCCAATTAAGGCTATTTTTAGGGAGCCAACTGATCTTGTTGATACAAACTATTGGCAAGTAGTTATGGTCAACCCTGGTTGGCAGGCATCACTGATGGGCAGTTTTTCTGATTTGCCATCAAGTGACGCCTTGATTGTTGAGCTAGGGGTGGCACTTAGCCAGTAAAAACTTAGTGCTATAGCACTACGGATTATGCTTAGGACATTGATACAAGCAGCAAAAGCTGTTTTAGTAAACTTTTGCCTTTTGCCTTTTGCCAATGCCATTGCGCGTAGCGCTATATACCCTACTGAGTAGCTTAATCCAATGCCATATTCTTGAGGTCTTCTATTAGCTCCTGCACAACAATATCGACGCTAAAAGATGCGGGACGTTGACTAGGTGGAAAATCCCTGAAGGTATCCAGGAATTTAGCCATATATGCTACGGCTGGACCTAGCAAGTAAGTGCGTTCGAAGCGCCAGTCTACGTAATAGTCAGACTCGAAGGGAGCTCTCTCAAAGGGATCGCGACGCAGATTAAGGATCATGGGAACCCTCAAATTGACATAGGGTTCTTGCCAAGTATCAAAACCTAGAGCTCGCTGTTCGGCAAAAATTATCTTCCAATCTTTAAACCGGAGTGCCGATGGGTAAGCATCATCAGTGAAATAGTAGAACTCTTCACGAGGCCCTTCAGGAAATTGGTATTGGGTACCTAGACGTGATAAATAGGGCCAGAAGTTATAGCCATCTAGATGAATTTTGTTATTCTCACCGTCAGGAGTGGTGTAACCATCTGTAAGTAGCTGTTCCTTGATATCGTCCACACCAACTGCTGCCATGAGGGTGGGCAACATATCTTGGAGAGATATGATTTCGTTGGAAACCAAACCTGGTTGGATATGACCAGGCCATTTGATCATAGCGGGCACGCGGAAACCACCTTCCCAGTTAGTTACTTTTTCGTTACGGAAAGGACTTATGCCGCCGTCGGGCCAGGTAAATAGTTCTGCACCGTTGTCAGTGGTGTAGAGCACAATGGTTTTATCGTCAATGCCCAATTCTTCAAGCTTATGGAGAAGCTGACCGACATGACCGTCATGTTCTACCATGCCGTCTGCCTCGATTCCCTGTCCGGTAACCCCGACAGATTCGTCTTTAAGGTGGGTAAAGACGTGCATACGGGTGGCGTTAAACCAGACAAAAAATGGCTGACTGTTATCGTGGGCCTCAGAGATGAAATCTAGTGCACCATCTAGGAACTCTTCGTCCACTGTTTCCATCCGCTTTTTAGTTAGCGGACCGGTGTTGCAGACTCGTTGATTTCCGCTAGGATTCTTATCCGGATCTTGATTTGTTACGTCTATTATTGGTTTTAGTAATGTCCCCTCTTCGCAAAGTATTTCATTGTCTGCATAGCTATGGATTACGCCTCGCGGCCTAAAAAGATCGTCGAATACTGGATACTCACCTAAAGGTGGATAGTCTTCGTTTTCTGGTTCCTCTTCAGCATTGAGGTGATAGAGGTTGCCATAGAACTCATCGAAACCGTGGTTAGTGGGTAGATACTTATCTAAGTCACCCAGATGGTTTTTACCGAATTGACCAGTGGCATAGCCCAGGGGCTTAAGCAACTCAGCTAGGGTTGGGTCTTTAGCCTGTAATCCTACGTCAACACCAGGTAAGCCCACCTTGGTTAAACCAGTACGTGCAGGACTCTGACCAGTGATAAAGGCAGCGCGGCCAGCAGTACAGCTGTTCTCAGCATAGAAGTCGGTGAACATTATGCCATCTTCAGCAATGCTGTCGATGTTGGGTGTTTCATAGCCCATTATCCCCCGGTTGTAGATACTGGTGTTAAACCAGCCGATGTCATCTCCCATAATTACCAGGATGTTGGGCTGGTCTTGTGTATCGGCAGCAAGTGCTATTCCTTGGTTAGTTCCTGGGAGGAAACCAACTAGGGCGAAGGTAATCGTTAGTACGATTGCCATCACCCCATTGAATAATCGCTTCCCAATCTGGGCAGTTTCCTGACTGCCCTTGGAGCGATTAGCTCTCAAATATTCCATAACTCTCCCTATGTATCGGAGTTTCAAGTTTGGTGTTGCAAGTTTTCTGCACCCGTTGGTTAGTATCGCACAGTTTTTCCATCACAAAAATGATTTTTTTGATGAAATGTGATTAAAAAAATCTTAAGTATTTACCAGATTGAATCAGCCTAAACCCGCATAAACCCAGAGTTAGCAAGCACTTATTTGACCCAGGTTTTTTATAAAATCCGGCAAAAATTCAGAGATTATATTTGATATTCTTATCAATATATATATATATATATATAACAAAAACTAATCTATTATCAAAAATTTACAATTTTACTATAATCTTTGCCCTAGAAAAACCCGTTAATAAATGTAAACAAAACGGGGGTTTGGGTCTAAGTTTGATAAGATGGTATTTTAAGCAATAAACAATAATAAAAATTATTAATAATTTTCGCTCTTTGGTACTTGTTAGGCTATAATGGTAGTTGTAATCCCCTAAAACGACTACTGTTTATAGCTTTGATAATTGATTTTTTTAGGCTAAATAGGATCTCAAGTTTCTGATAGTTGAAGTCTATAACATCTTCTAGAGGGTGATTTCATTGATAGTTATTGACAAAAGTTTCACAATATGTATTTCTAGGAAATTCCCCTTCCAGGCAAACCATTCGGAAAAAAATGATCCGATCGCGTTAGAGTGCGATCGCATCTGAAAAAAAGTATTGGTAGACCAGTAGGGTTTAGCGGTAGCGTAACGCACCAATAGGTAAGTATTCAGCCGTCAGCTATCAGCTATCAGCTAATGCGTTAAGTCCCAGCGTCGTTCGCACAGCGTGGCCAAACGCGCCCCGCTTGGCCAAAGCCTGTGCCACGCTACTTGAGGTGCTATCAGCATATGCGCTACGCGCACGCTACGCGAACACCTATCAGGCGCTTTAACTGCATGGGGTCGGATTAGTAAAACGAGCAGGGATTTTCAACCAGCCCTTCAGGTTAATTAACGAATTGTTAGTCATTTCAGTTGATTGAACTCGACTAATTCGTCAGATTTTAATCATTAAATTTGCTTAAAAATCAGCAAATTTTGGTTTATTTGCCTATCCCGCTATCTCCTCTAATCGTTAATTTATGGCATTTTGAAACAGCCCTGCCGCAGTATTGGGGGGCTCAATCATACCAAGAATCAGCAACACCCTAAAAATTGATAGCTGGAATCTGCACGGAGCATGTCACGGGAGCATGTCACTTATGCAGCAACATTAGTACTAAATCTGGGTAATGGTTAATAGGTAATGGGTAATAGGTAATGGGTAATAGGTAATAGGAATCTGCATAAGTAAATTTATGTTAAGATACCAACAGTAGATTGTTAAATGCAGAGTCTGTATAACTATTACCAAGAATTATCAGTCAAAGGATATTTTTTTAGGAAAAATTTTATATTTAACCTAACTTTACATCCTATACATGCTATCTTTCAGCCATAAGAAACATGACCAGGATTGGACGTTACAATAATTAGTTTTATCTATGATTCGTTTTGTTAAGCCTCATCATCGATCGTCTCAAAACCTGGTATAGTGGAAGCTTAAATTCATGTAAATTAGATTAACAAATATACCAAAGGGAACAGGGAACAGCGGATCTGGGAACAGGGAACAGCGGATCTGGGAGTAGGGAGTAGCGATGCAGCGCCGCCAAAGGGGGTTTCCCCCATGAGCGACTGCATCAAGACGGGAGTAGGGAAAAGGGAACAAAAATTCTCACAATTCCTACACGGATTGGTATAGTCCGGTATGCTACAAAAATAGCTAGGAAGCCGACATAATCAACTACCTAGCCATCAGGTTTTTTTTATAATTGGGGGCTTAATTGATTGGTTTCATTTTCGGGCAGGCAGGATGCCCATTCCATTATTAAGCAACCCCAACAATCCCGTACTCGAACGATTTGCAGACAACACCGTACTTAGTGGGACTGCAAACCGCTGTATTGTCAACATTAGTGTTTCGGCGTGCTTTGCCCAGCAGTTGGTATGTAGGGATCTGGTGTGCCTGGTGGAATTGGCGGTTCCTTTTCTAGAGAAGCAGTATGGTCAAGCAACACTTGACCTGCGGGCCAGCGCATCCAGGTCAGGTGAATCCAATTGGGATCTAGGGGATACTCTTCCTTAGGGTCAGTATGAAGATCGAAGAACATCTGCACGTTGTAATCTTCAGTGGGTTTAGCCCAAGCACTGTCAATCTTTTTGTTAATCATCTTGAAGTTGCGCCACTTGACCCCAAATACTTGGTTGCCCACATATATCACCTCAGCCTCCCGATTAGAGTGAACTTGTTCGCCTAGGAAAAAGTTCAGTTGATCGACCCCGTCAATCATGCGATCTTGGGGTACATTGCCCCCAACAATTCGAGCAAAGGTAGGAAACAGATCCATTTCATGGACATTTTCGTTATTGACAACACCTGCAGGTACTTTGCCTGGCCACCGGATGATAAATGGCACCCGTAGCGATCCCTCAAACCCCGTGAAGTAGCTGCCTCGCCAAGGTCCGCTGAATCCGTGGTAGGGAGCCAATGGATCTGGACCGTTGTCAGAGGTAAAAATAAAGATGGTGTTGTCCCGAATGCCAAGCTCATCTACTTTATCGAGCAACTGTCCCACATAGAAATCTGTCTGTGCTAACACATCGGCGAAGTCACCATTGCGCGTTGACCCAGCAAAATCAGGGTGTGGTGTGACTGGCATGTGAGTTTGGGTATAGGGAACGAACAAGAAGAAGGGCTTGTTGGCTTCTACCTTTCGCTCCATAAAGTCCATCGACTTGTCGGTCAAGGTCTTGTCGATCGCGGCTCGCTCCTCCAAGTTGTAGACCTTCAGCTTAGTTGGTTTTTCTCCCTTGTGCCCGGTCATAATATATTCTGGATGAGCAGCAGGATGGGAGTATGGACGATAACGAGGATCGTCTGGCCAAAAGGCCTCATCAGAGGAGTTGGGAATCCCATACCACTCATCAAAGCCTTGATCCGTGGGAAATCGGCCTTCGGTTTGACCCAAGTGCCATTTGCCAAACATACCCGTGGAATAACCTGCATCAGAGAGCATCTCAGCCAAAGTGTATTCCCATTGGGTGAGCCCGTAAAGCGGTGTTTCCAGGGGAATGGAGGAGTTCCCCGTGCGGATGGCATAGCGCCCGGTCATAATGGCCGCTCGACTGGGGGTGCATTGAGCCTCAACGTTGAAATTGAGCAGACGCATACCTTCGCCAGCTAGCTTATCAATGCGAGGCGTGGCCGCTCCTCGCAAGATGCCCCCACCGTAAACTCCTAGTTCGCCCCAACCGAAGTTATCCATGAAAATTAGGACAATGTTGGGATTCTCGAATCCAGAGCAGGGTCTTTGAGTTCGAGCTTGGGCGGGTGCTATGGTGATTTCTAACTGAAAGAAAATCGCGATCGCAACTGCCACCCCTATCTTCCAAATACGGTTCCAATTCATTCAAAATACCTTATCTGTGCCTTGTTTACCCTATCAAGTTATTGCCCTTTTTTGTGCAATAGGATGCCGAAGTAATACAAAACAACGACATCCTATCTCTAATCCCTAGCTGTTGAATTCAACAGTTATAGCACTACGCATTAAGCTTAGAACATTGATACAAGGTGAAAAACTGTTTTAGCTGTCCGGCAAAATTCATCCCACACCTAATGCATAGCATTAGGTGTGGGATGAATTTTGCACAGGGTATTAATAAAATTGCTATAATATATGTACTGATAAACAAAGCCGAAAATGCTGGTTTGTCAGCCACCTACTAATCAAAAATACAACTTATTGTATTGTTCCGGCGCGGAGGGGCATCCCGTGTCGTTAATAAAGCTTACCGAGTATCCGAACCGTTGGGTGGAGTTGGTAAGAAGCCCACAC
>NZ_JAAHIG010000047.1:0-41380 GCF_010692305.1 Moorena sp. SIO4G3
GGGTAAGGCATCAACCAATTCGTTAGAGAAACAGCAACCAGTCACAGAATTGTCTTCTATTTCTTCCCAAGAACACCACAGCACAGGTAACGAGTGCTGGTGATTGTCGAGTTTAGGTAGGTTTAGTTTCAACAACAGCTGCTTCTGTTGAGCAATCATTGCTGTTGCCTTTTCCACAATGATGTAATTTACCGCACCATAGCAATCTGGGTAGTGCTGGTGCAAGTAAACTAGAACATCTGCGGCTAGGAGTCCCTGTCCTGCTCCCATTTCCATCAAGGTAAAGGGATTAGGTTGTCCGAGGATATCCCACATTTGGGCAAACTGTTCAGCAAGTAACTCCCCGAAGTCTTTTCCTAGGTGGGGTGAGGTAAAAAAGTCTCCTGATGAACCAATGTTAACTGCACCACTGGCGTAGTAACCTAGCTGTGGATGGTATAGTGCTAAATCCATGTACTGGGCAAAGGTAATTCGCTGCTTAGGTGCTGTAGCAATGTGATTAGCAATTACCTTGGATAGGGGTTGAGTAGATGGAAGGTTTGAATTCAACAAATTACTGATTAGACTTCGCGGCAGTTGTTGGGAACAGGGAACAGGGAACAGGGAACAGGAAACAGGGAACAGTGAACAATAATTGACGGAAACACGATCAGAAAACTACTTTTGCAAGAGGTTTCTTATACATATATACCATTTCTGGTACTTATGAGGTACAGTCAATTTGTAAGCATTCAGCATTCAGCCGTCAGCCGTCAGCAGACGTAACAGAGATTAAACGAATGCTGACCTGTTTTATTCAAAAGCTGATAGCACCTCAAGTAGCGTGCGCATAGGCTGATAGCTGATACGCGACACGCTGATACGCGACACGCTGATAGCTTACGTCAATTTTATTCTCCCTACTCCCTACTCCCTACTCCCTACTCCCTTTGCTATAGCTTAGGTAGACACTTTTTTATTAGCCGTGAATACCCCATTGGGTTGAGTAATCACTGCTTGAGTCACAACCCCACCATTATCGGTAGTGAAGTTAATACTAAATCCTGATAAATCTTTAAGATTAAATTCGGTGCCTTGGTAAGGCACTAACTCTATCTCTGGCTGACCAGCTAATAACGCAACTAGTTTATTATCTTTGAGCAAGATAGTCAGAGATTGACCAGAAAAGTCATATTCACCCACAAATTTTTCCATAAAACTAGTGGTTAAAATGCTTTGGTCAGGCATCCGTTCAAATACAATATCCTTCACCTTCGGTTCTAGGGGTATGGACAGTCTCTGAATATTTCCTTTGGGGTCATTAAAGAAAGATAATAGTTCAAAATTACCCTCAAGCATTTCTGATAGTAATTCAAAACTATCATAGTGGTAGTGCTTTAGTTCGTAAACAATTGAATTATGAGTTGCCGTTAACTGCTGGTCTTTGAGCGCAATGGAAACTATTCCGTATCCGGGATGCTCAAAATCTCCTGTGTAATCTTCTAGGGGATGTGAAGGTTGAGTGCCAGTTTTACGCTGTGCTTCGGTGTTTTGTTTGCCTTGTTCAGCTGCTTGTTTAGCTTCCTCAACCTTACTCTTAATCCTTTCATTCCAAGGAACTTCGTCGAGACCGAGTAAGCGATCGCAAATGTGATAAGTGATAATACTTGGCAATGGGGTTCTTTCGAGATTGGTGAGAACTACCACACCAATTTTATCTTGAGGCATCAACGTTGTTAGGGCAGAAAATCCGTCAATACCACCCCCATGCTCAACGTGATTATGACCTCGGTAGGCAGTGAGCATCCATCCTAATCCATAAGAGGAATGCCAGATTTCCGGATATTTAAGGGATGACGGCATCACGATTTGTGGCGTATACATCTGAGTCAAAATACCAGGGTTGATAATCTGCTTATCTTCATAGTTTCCCTGGTTTTGATGGAGTAGAAGCCACTTCGCCATATCAGTAACATTAGAATTAATAGAGCCAGCAGGACCAATGGTGTCGATATTGCGAAATGGGATGGCTTTAACTACGTCATCTTTCTCTCGATAAGGAAGGGAAAAATTCTCAGTATCCTGGGATTTTACAACGGAAAAATTGCTGTCTCCCATCGACAAGGGATTAAAAATTTCCTGCTGAACAAATTCTTCCCAGCTGCTCTCGGCAATTTCACCAACTAAGTAGCCAGCCGTCATGTACATCAAATTTTGATACTGAAAGACACTTCGAAATTCATGATTAGGTTCTAGATATTGTAAGCGCTCAACTATTTCTTTACGAGTGAAAGGAGTATTATACCAGATAGCATCGTGACGGGGTAAGCCAGAACGATGAGTGACTAGGTCACGGAGAGTCATGTGTTCACTAGCATAGGCATCGTATAGTTTAAAGGTGGGCAGATAATGTCTAACTGGTTTATCCCAATCTAATTTTCCTCGCTCAGCCAAGATGCCCATAGCCATTGTGGTAAACCCTTTAGTGCAAGACCCAATGGCAAAGAGGGTTTTAGAGGTTACTTTTATGCCTTTTTCTACATCCCTAAAACCAAAGCCTTCACAAAAGATGATATCGCTATCGTGAACAATAGCGACAGCCAGCCCTGGGACTTTCCACTCTTCCATTCTCTCGTTGATAAAATCACTAAGACCTTCCATTAGTGGCTCTCCATTGATGTTTATTTCAGAAGTTTCGACGCCAGTTGCTCATCTGACTCCCCACACTTCCCACACTTCCCACACTTCCCACACTTCCCACACTTCCCACACTCCTCCCACTCGCCTTTCCCCAATTCCTCTTTGTCCGGTTTACTGATAATCTATTCATTCACTCATAGCAGATATCGTGAAGCGGTTCACCGTTGGCGGTAAAATTAGATAAGATAGGTATATCTACTAGAGAAAAATTACTTATGGCTAGTGGTAAATCCCAGACTACCGCAACTCTCTCTCAGCGGGAAGTGCAAATCATCGAACATGTAGCGGCTGGTTTAACCAATCTCGAGATTGCTCAGGAGCTGGCAATCAGTAAGCGCACTGTTGATAATCATATCAGTAACATTCTGACCAAAACCTGCACTGATAACCGGGTTGGTTTGGTTCGTTGGGCCTTATTGTGGGGCAAAGTTTGCTTGAATGATGTCAATTGCTGTCCTTTACCAGCCCCTGGTCAAACCAAGTGATACCAATCACTTATCCAGTCCCGGAGACTATTGAATCATTAACTTAACTGATAGTTTTCAGAGTCGGCTTGAAGCTAGGATTAGCCAGTTTTGCTCAGGTTGCTTTGGTCAAGTCACCAGTTCATTACATCGGTGCCACTCGCAACCGCCCAGCGACTGAGCAAGAAACCCATGATTATATAAGTCACACTGGCATAATTAGTTTACTTGTCCAGAGTGACTTCTAGGCTTTTGGCTGACTGCTGATCACTAAAAACTGATATCTAAAAGTTGATCACTCAAAGTTGACCGCTCAAGGTATATCTTAAGTATATCTTAAGATATTTTTAGCGATCGCGCGCAATCTTTCTCTAGGATCTCCCATAGCTGTTTAGGCGTTAGGGTAGATATCGTCGATATCTAGACCACTATTCCTTTCGTTCTACCACTACTTTCAATCGAGCCGCCAATGCCCCGATCGCTCCGAGGGCGAGTAACCAAGGAGCCAAGAAAATAGCAGTCACTCCTCCTAATACTCCAAAAGTTAGCGGAATCTCCAACAAAATCCGCTCCTGGTCATTTTTGATGATAATTCGGCGAATATTACCCTGATCAATTAGGTCTTTAACTTTGTCAATCAGGTCATTACCACTAATACTGAATTCTTCGACACTGACCTTTGGCTGAACATCTGGCTCTACAGAATTGGAGTGATTGTTAATTTGTTGATCAGTTGGTTCATTCATGGTAATCTACTTAGGCACCGACTTGGTCATTATGGTGATTACTTTTCTACATTAACTCAAAAATAATTGTTAATGTTGATACAAAATGCTTAAGGACTGGTGGTAAGGGATTTTGGGTTTTATAATAAATAGTCGAGATGTTCGTTCTAGAAATTGTGTAACACCGCTGTGACTAAAACACCCCTACCCCTTAGTATCGGTGACCAATTGGATCACCAGACCCAACAACCGGACGCTTTGGGACGTTTTGGGAAATTTGGTGGCAAGTATGTTCCAGAAACCCTGATGCCTGCTCTAAGTGAACTAGAGCAGTCTTTTGAACAATACCGTAATGACCCGGATTTCCAACAGGAACTACAACAACTGCTGCGAGACTATGTAGGACGTCCTAGTCCTCTCTATTTTGCTGAACGTCTGAGTAACTACTATACCAAATCTGATGGTAGTGGACCACGGATTTATTTAAAACGGGAAGATTTAAATCACACCGGTGCTCACAAAATTAATAACGCTCTCGCTCAGGTATTGCTAGCCCAGCGCATGGGTAAGCGGCGCATCATTGCTGAAACGGGAGCGGGTCAGCATGGTGTGGCTACCGCAACAGTATGTGCTCGATTTGGTCTAGAATGCGTCATTTATATGGGCGTTGAGGACATGGAACGGCAATCCCTGAATGTGTTTCGGATGCGGCTACTGGGAGCAACGGTGCAACCAGTATCGGCAGGGACGGGTACTCTCAAGGATGCCACCTCGGAAGCGATTCGAGACTGGGTGACAAATGTCGAAACTACTCACTATATCCTCGGGTCAGTGGCAGGTCCTCATCCTTACCCAAGGATGGTACGGGATTTCCATGCTGTGATTGGGCAAGAAACTCGCGCTCAATGCTTAGAAAAGTGGGGAGGTTTGCCGGATATATTGTTAGCTTGTGTTGGGGGTGGCTCCAATGCCATGGGCCTGTTCCATGAGTTTGTTAATGAACCCTCTGTGCGGTTGATTGGCGTGGAAGCAGCAGGCGCTGGTGTGGATTCTGCTAAACATGCGGCTACCCTAACTAAGGGACGACCAGGAGTGTTGCACGGGGCAATGAGTTATTTGCTGCAAGACCAGGATGGTCAGGTGCTCGAAGCTCACTCGATTAGTGCTGGCTTGGACTATCCTGGTGTCGGTCCTGAGCATAGCTATTTGAAGGATAGCAGTCGGGCAGAGTATTATAGTGTTACAGACCAAGAAGCGGTGGCTGCGTTTCAACGGTTGTCTGAGCTGGAGGGAATTATACCGGCACTGGAAACATCTCATGCGATCGCATATCTCGAAACTCTGTGTCCCCAACTCAGTGGTAATCCCCAGCTCGTGATTAACTGTTCGGGTCGGGGTGATAAGGATGTGCAAACTGTTGCTAAATTTATCTCAGATCAGACCTCGAAAGATTAAAAAAATAAAAAATAATTAGGACATGTGGAATGTCAAGGGTAAATTGTAAACTACGATACAGTAATTCCCAGAAATTATAAATTCCCAGACATTAGAGCCCAGCTTTTAGCCAGCCTGCTCATGCCAACACCATTGGTCAAGATTAGTTTGGGAATGCTGATCTTTACTGTGGAATTAACCCAAGTTTTTATCAAGGGTCGTTAACTATAGTAACCACTGTGATTTAGTTGCTAGTTATGGTGCTATAACATCACTTTAAAGCGATAACTAACACTACTAACTAACACTACTAACTAACACTACTAACTAACACTACCGGTAGTGGTTAGTCTCAGTGGTTACTCTCATCTTCACGAATAACTATGCCGTAGACTTTCTGATCATGGGAACAGAAACGGTACCCCATAGGAGCATCGAATAAACCAAATTCTGGGAGTTATCCCTAACAATACTATCCCATCAAAAATTATCCCATCAAAACTATCGCATCAAACACTATCCCATCCAACAAGCTTCTAGAAACAACAACCCATAACCTTTGAAACAATGACCAACACAACTGTAATCGAAGAATTGAAGGATTTTCAAGTTTGCGATCGCGATTTACCCGAATCTATATGTCAACAGTATCTAACCGCAGATTCCCTCGCCGTGGATACGGAAACCATGGGACTGATTTACCAACGCGATCGCTTATGTCTTGTACAGCTGTGTGATCCACGAGGACGAGTCACCTTTGTCCGTATTGACAAAGGACAAACAGAAGCACCCCGATTAAAACAGTTGTTAGAAGCGACTAATGTGCTCAAAGTCTTTCACTTTGCTCGGTTTGATGTCGCTATGCTTAGGCAAAATCTCGGTATTGAAGTCAATCCTGTCTTCTGCACCAAGATTGCTAGTAAATTAGCCCGCACCTATACTAGTAGCCATGGTCTCAAAGAATTGGTCAAAGAGCTAGAACGGATAGATTTGGATAAAAGTGCTCAGAGTTCTGACTGGGGTAATGTTGCTAACCTCTCCGATCAGCAGTTGGAATACGCTGCTAATGATGTACGCTACTTGTTAAATGTGCGGCAAAAACTGATCAATATGCTGGAACGGGAAGACCGTTGGGAACTAGCTCAACAGTGCTTTGAGGCGTTACCAACTATGGTATCTCTCGATTTGTTGCACTATCGAGATGTATTTGAACATTGAATAATCAGAGACTGTTTACAAAGTAAATCTAATCACCGCTTAAGTAGCTCAATATTGGTGGGTTACGGTGGACAGCTCTGTGAAAAGCTCAGCTTTTCTCTTGGTGCGCGTTCATGCTTGTCGGGAAACCCGACCGGGGTCGCACCGCTAAAGTACTCACCGCCTAATCCACCCTAAGCGGCTGATTTAAGCAAAGTTTAACAAACAGTTTCCAAGCTCTAAAATCCAACTTAAACTAGTAGAGGGGGGTGTGACCCATAGCCCCTCCAGGAGATACCAGTGAAACGTATGTTTAGTTGGAAACGTGCCCAAATCCTCTTGTGTTTGGGCGCTTTTTTGATATCAGTACTGATTAGCCTATTAACCATCGCACCTAGTCAAGCACAATCTCAGGCATCTAAAACCTTGCCGCCATTGGAGATTACCAAAGGATGGCACTATCTCTGGGGTGATGTTTCTATCAATAACCTCCGGAATGCCAAGCTTTGTACTAAGGTCGAGATTGCCAAGAGCGACCCTTGCTGGCAACCATTTACATTTCCAGAAAGACTATGGAAGTCACAGCAAGATCAACAGCAAAACAATGTTTGGTTAGGGGTTAGGTTACCAGAGGGTAAATGGCAATATCCCACTCTTTATCTCGGAGCAGTTCCGAATATACTAGAAGCTTATTTAGATCAGCAACTGATTTATACCCGATTATCCCCCAACTCATTGCCTCCAGCTAATGGTGACGGGTATCAATGGCCAATTGTTCCTCTTGATTCAAATTTTTCCGGCAAATCATTGTTCATTAATGTTTACGTCGGGACTGAACAGTCTATTTACATCGGATTTTTCGACCGGATAGTTATTGGTTCTAAATTTAACGTAATTCGGTGTTTGTTCAAAGACGAAATAAGCACCGTGTTAGGATGTATTTTTATTTTAATTGGCCTCTGGTTTAGTTTAACCTGTTTATTCCGGTCTCAAGATAAACGATTAATTCTAGCCTTTGGATTATTAGCCATAGCTGGTGGGGTTTACAACATTAGCCAATCAACCATTGTTCCCTTATTATTTAAGGATTCAATGAATTGGGAGCATACTCGATATACGGCTTTTTGTTTTCTTCCTATTCTCACCCTTATTGGTTTTGAACAAATATTTGGCTCAGGCTATTTTTCCATTATCCAGCGGTTATGGCAAATTCACCTAATTTATTCCGTAATTTCTTTAGGATTAATTGTTATCTACAACAGTTCCTGGTTGTATGACATATATATTGATCACTACCTGCTCCTGGCTAGTACAATAATTTTATTGCTCCATGCTATTCCTATAGCTATCACTCAGAAAAACTATTATGCGAAACTATTTATTTCAGGATTATCTATCCTGGTTTTAGGAGGAATGCATGATATTTTAGTTTATCGCTTTGAACTGGAAAATTGGTATCAGCGATTCTATCCTTGGGGAATGTTGCTGTTTATCTTATCCTTAGGATTAATTTTAGAACTACGATTTGCTGAAACCAGGCGACTGCTACAGGAATATAACCAGAAGCTAGAAACTAAGAACGCTGCTCTTCAGGAAATGGATCAGCTCAAAAATGAATTCTTAGCCAACACATCTCATGAACTTAAAACGCCTCTGAATGGGATTATTGGCATTGCTGAATCCTTGATTGATGGAGCAACAGGTGAGTTATCCCATTCAACAGCATCGAATCTTTCTCTGATTGTATCTAGTGGCAAACGGTTAACTCAGCTTGTTAACGATTTACTAGATTTTTCTGCCCTCAAGCATAAACAAATTAACCTTAAAATAAAGCCAGTGGGGATGCGAGAAATAACAGAAGTTGTTTTATTGCTATCTCGTCCCCTTCTTGCTAATAAAAACTTACAACTGATTAATCAAGTTTCCTCATCTATTCCCCCTGTGGATGCTGATGAAAACCGACTCCAACAGATTCTCTATAATTTAGTGGGTAATGCCATTAAATTTACTGAACGTGGTATGATTAAAGTGTCAGCAGAGGTGGTAACGTCTTATATTAAAATTACCGTTTATGATACAGGGATTGGTATACCACCTGATAAATTAGACCGAATTTTTGAAGCTTTTGAACAAGGAGATGGCTCCATTAATAGGAAATATGGAGGAGTGGGGTTAGGTTTAGCCGTTACTAAAAAACTGGTGCAGCTCCACGGCGGAGATATTGATGTGGAGTCTACCCCAAACCTTGGCTCACGGTTTAGTTTCACCCTACCGATATCAAAGGGTAAAGTAGAGAGGAAACAGCGAGAGGAAGTTTCCAAGGTTCAGAATTATTTGGCGATGGCAAGTGACTCTGAACATTTGATATCTGATCACCTGATGTCTAATCACCTGATGTCTAATCATCTGATGTCTGATCACCTGATGTCTAATCAGAACTTATCATCACCAACTATGAAAGCCTTGAAAATCTTGATTGTAGATGATGAACCAGTAAATCTTCAGGTTTTGGTCAACCATCTTTATCTGCAAAACTATAAGATTACTAAAGCAGTTAATGGCGAAGATGCATTCACAAAAATTACCCAAGGATACAAACCAGACTTGATTTTACTGGATATTATGATGCCGAAAATGACCGGCTATGAGTTCTGTAAAAAAATCCGTGAGAAATATCTACCGAATGAACTACCCGTAGTCTTGTTAACCGCTAAAAATCAGATTTCAGATTTAGTAGCTGGATTTGCAGCTGGAGCGAATGATTATTTAACTAAGCCCATATCCAAGAATGAATTGCTAGCACGAATTAAGACCCATCTTCAGTTAGCGAAAATTAATGTAGCTTATGGACGCTTTGTGCCTCGGGAGTTTCTGCAATTTTTAGAAAGGGAAAGTATTCTTGATGTCCAATTAGGGGACAATGTCCAAAAAGAGATGACGGTACTTTTTTCGGATATTCGCTCCTTTACTACTTTATCAGAGAGGATGTCACCGGAAGAAAATTTTAATTTTATCAATGGCTATTTAAGTCGAGTCAGCCCAGTGATTCGTAATTATAACGGCTTCATTGATAAATATATTGGTGATGCGGTGATGGCTTTGTTTCCCGACAAAGCTGATCATGCCCTAAAGGCAGCCATTGAGATGCAAAAGCAAGTTTATCTTTATAACTTCCATCGGCATAATAGTGGTTATGAAGCGATTGCGATTGGTATTGGTTTGCACAAGGGGAGTTTAATTTTAGGCACAGTGGGGGAATCTCAACGGATGGATACAACTGTAATTGCTGATACTGTAAATTTGGCATCCCGTTTGGAAAGTTTAAGCAAGATTTATGGAGCAGAAATTTTAATTAGTAAACCAACCTTGACTGATTTGGATAATCGAGACAGTTATCATTATCGGTGTCTAGGGCGAGTTAAGGTTAAGGGTAAAAGTCAACCAGTGGAAATCTTTGAAGTGTATGATGCTAATCCTGAGGATTTGATTGCTTTCAAGTCCGGCACGACTCCTCGCTTTGAGGAAGCAGTTGCCTATTATGTAGAAAAAAAGTTTGCTCAGGCGCAACGGATTTTTGAGGAACTTTTAGAGAGTAATCACCAAGACCGGGTGGTTGAACTTTATATTGAACGGTGTGTTAAAGCCCAGCGCTTTGGGGTCTCGGAATTGGATATTGTGATTACTTGAATTGGTATTAGAGGGAACAGGGAATAGGGAGTAGGGAGTAGGGAGTAGGGAACAGGGAACAGGGAACAGGGAGATGTAGGGTGGGCAGTAGATGTAGGGTGGGCAGTGCATCAGACAGATTGATGTGCTTACCATCGGCTGGCTCGGCACTGCCCACCAAGGATTAACCACAATAGATGTAGGGTGGGCAGTGCAGCAGACAGAGTGATGTGCTTACCATCGGCTGGCTCGGCACTGCCCACCAAGGATTAACCACAATAGATGTAGGGTGGGCAGTGGATCAGACAGAGTGATGTGCTTACCATCGTCTGGCTCGGCACTGCCCACCAAGGATTAACCACAATAGATGTAGGGTGGGCAGTGGATCAGACAGAGTGATGTGCTTACCATCGGCTGGCTCGGCACTGCCCACCAAGGATTAACCACAATAGATGTAGGGTGGGCAGTGGATCAGACAGAGTGATGTGCTTACCATCGTCTGGCTCGGCACTGCCCACCAAGGATTAACCACAATAGATGTAGGGTGGGCAGTGGATCAGACAGATTGATATGCTTACCATCGTCTGGCTCGGCACTGCCCACCAAGGATTAACCACAATAGATGTAGGGTGGGCAGTGCAGCAGACAGAGTGATGTGCTTACCATCGGCTGGCTCGGCACTGCCCACCAAGGATTAATCTAACCCAAAAAAAGTAGCCGCAGAAATACCTTCCACGGCTAGCAATTGTTACTTATGTCTTAACTTTGTAAACCTAATCAAACATAATCCGATCACACCGTCAGCTAATGCGCTACCTCACAGGCTAGAAGCCTGTGCCACACATGCTACACGAACAGATCTGATGCTTTTGCCAGGGGGCAAAGCCCCCTGAAATTTAAGCCCTTAACCCAGCATTAAGTATTTTGTCATTACCGTGATGAATTCGCCAGGAATGTCAGTCGGCTGAAGGGGGCTCCACTCATCAACTTGGGCGTAACCCCGCGCATAAAGGGTATGGATGGTGTTGGTTATTGCCCGGCGGGAGCCCTTCAAAATGTGCTTAATGGGGTATTTTTTTTTGAAAGGTTCTTGAGGAGTATTACTAGGAGTGATATCCTCAGGATTGTTTTCTGGATTAGGGCGAAAGTTGTCAGACATAGTAAAAAAAACGTTTTCAGTTTTACAGCTATAATTATAACGATTATTATTGATTTTGTCAAGGAATTTTAGAATTTTTTTTGAGAGGGATAATTGAAATAAATTGTACGGATTAAGGAAGGCGATCGCGTTTTTTTAGGGAGTAGTAAAAAGATGGAATTTTGGGAAGCGCTCGCGTAGCGTGACCATAGGTCAATCGCATAGATATATTTCAGATAATCGCATTTTTTTGGGATTAATTTTATCGATAGCGCTGGGAATATTAAATCAGGAAAGTAATAAATTATGATAATTTTTGTTCCCTGTTCCCTGTTCCCTATTCCCTACTCCCTGCTCCCTGGATTTTTTTGTTAGACTAAATCGAGATTGGGTTTCAAGCATCTACTGGTTAATGCTATATAATTAACTGGAGGCTAATCGGTGAGTGATTCAACGAGCTTGATCAAAATCTCAGGTCACGAGGACTCATTGCCCAGTGCAGATGTGGTGTTTGTTCACGGGCTGGGAGGGGATGCTAGAAGCACGTGGCATCCCCAGGGAAAACGGGATGATGATGACTGTTGGCTAGGATGGTTAGGAAACGATAATTTATGCGTTAATATCTGGTCTTTTAGGTATAGCGCTGAAGCGACAAAGTGGAAAAGCCACAGCAGTATGTCCCTTTTCGCTCAAGCTAGTAATTTATTAGATTGGTTAGATATCCGCGAGCTCGGCCAACGTCCATTAATCTTTATTACTCACAGTATGGGCGGACTTTTAGTCAAAAAAATGCTTAACAGTGCGTTGACGTTTCAAAAGCAAGCTATTCTTGAGCAGACTAAAGGGATTGTATTTCTGGCTACTCCCCACACTGGGTCTCATCTCGCTAATTTAATTGATAATATTAACCTTCTGACACGAACTACAATAAATGTAAAGGAACTAAAAGCTCATTCCCCTCAGTTACTGGAATTAAATGAGTGGTATCGAGAACATGTTCGGAGTCTAGGAATTGCCACAAAGGTCTACTATGAAACTCAGCCTGTCAAAGGGATTTTGGTGGTAGACCCAGTTAGTGCCAACCCAGGCATTGAAAAAGTGAAACCGGTTGCCATACCAAAGAATCACATTGACCTATGTAAACCAGAGTCTAAAAACAGTCAGGTCTATCTTGGTGTCAAGAAATTTATCAAGGAATGCCTCAAAACTCCTGTACGCCTAAAAGATGACAGCAACAGAACAGTTTATGTTGGCGAGATTTCTATTCATGAGCATTAGCTGAAGTCGTCCGACCGGGAACGGACAAAGCTAAATCCCCCCAATAAGACAATAAACCGACTACCTTGGGTATTAACTGGCCTAGGCTTATTAGCCCCTATTTTTTTACTTGTTGTTGTGCATAATCTCATGACTTCATTTAATACAGGAAGTAAACCGTCTGGCCAATCTCCAGAGACTTTTCGATTTCCTCCCCAAGAGTGGTGTCAAGGTTCCAATCATAGCCCAATTAAAGACAAATGGGGTTGCGACTGATATTAATAAAATTTCCTTGAGGCAAATGAGAGCTATCTTTACTTTTTCCAAAGTAACTGCTGGACTCACAGCTCTTACTAGACACTGGCCACCTAAGATTAATCACAATAGTAGTTCAGTTAGAGTTGGCAGTGAACCAGACAGATAAAATCAGCAAGCTAGTCAAGTTATTAGACACTGCCCACCAAAGGATAAATCCCAATAGAACAAATCTAAGATTAGCAAACAACCTTGACTTCCTCAACACCAAGACGATAAACATAAAGAGTTATTATCACTATAGTGTTGATCAAATTATATGAAATCCGGATGTAGAATAGATGCAAGTAAAACCAAGGTGCAATGGGAATTATGGGAAAACGTCTCACCATAGCTGACCATCTGACAGAAGAAGAAATTGAGCAGTACTATCGCATCTCAACAGACGGCATAGAAAGGTCTCAGTGGCAGATAATCTGGCTACTCAAGAAAGGAAAAAAGAGCGAAGAAGTAGCACAAGTTCACGTAATTAACGTAGGGTGGGCAGTGGTTGAGACAGATCAAATCAGCAAGTCAATCAAGTTACTAAACACTGCCCACCATTGATTCATCACAATAATTAACGTAGGGTGGGCAGTGGTTGAGACAAATCAAATCAGCAAGCCAATCAAATTACTAGACACTGCCCACCTAGTAATTCACGTAGGGTGGGCAGTGGTTGAGACAAATCAGATCAGCAAGCCAATCAAGTTACTAGACACTGCTCACCAAGGATTAATCCCAATAGAACCGGCAACAAATCTAGGATTAGCAAACAACCTTGGCCTTTGGCCACGCTACGCGAACAGCACAAAACCAGCTAAAACCGACTCACCACTAACAGTAGCAGGGTTGTCTAATTCCTCAACCTCAACACCAGGGCGATAAACATAAACCCGTCTATGGTTGCTGTCGATCAGCCAGCCTAACCTTACCCCATTGAATCTATACTCCTCCATTTTGTCCTGGAGATGCTATAACTTATCACTTTTATAGCGTTTCTCGCAGTGATGAGGTACAGTCTTCTTTGACTTTGATTACCTGTCTTGATCCAGCGCATCGCTATTCCCTATTCCCTATTCCCTATTCCCTATTCCCTATTCCC
The DNA here is from genome assembly GCF_010692305.1 of Moorena sp. SIO4G3. Classification (NCBI taxonomy): domain Bacteria; kingdom Bacillati; phylum Cyanobacteriota; class Cyanophyceae; order Coleofasciculales; family Coleofasciculaceae; genus Moorena; species Moorena sp. SIO4G3. The sequence continues at coordinate 13,960 of NZ_JAAHIG010000047.1, forward strand.
TAGGTGCGACCCGTGGCGAATTTAATTCTTAATGGGTGAAGCGCACCTTAAGATTTTCGTAACTGGTTTGCTCCTGATTGTTACTGTACTTCTTAGTTATGCAAACCGCCGTAAATTAACTTCACTTAATCTTTCTTAAGAAAAAGGTACCCTTAAGGGTACTATGAAGCCTAGATTCAATTAGATAGTCTATAAATGTGTTGGTCATCAAAACAGGGTGTGCCACACCGGAACTAGGATTAGATATCTATACACTGGCGGAAATTTGACCTCTACTGTGCTTGGTGACCTGTTGTGGCAAGTCAAATCCGTGAGCCAAAAATCACCCTTTTTTGAGAGCGGGGAGTATCAAAGTACGATTTCCGTACTATATTTAGCGTGTCAATCAGATGAAAGGAGTGCAAGTTAAATGTTTTCTCTAGGTTCAACAACTCAAGTCGGAGACTTTCGAGTCGATACTAAGTACTTAGTCACCGATGTAAATGGCGATGGTAACTCTGATCTAGTCGAGCTTTGGAATAATACAGATAAGTTCTTTGCTGCGACTTGGATTAGTGATGGTCAAGGTGGATTTAGCCTTGGGGGTAATACAGAAGTCGGGGACTTTCGAGTCGATACTAAGTACTTAGTCACCGATGTAAATGGCGATGGTAACTCTGATCTAGTCGAGCTTTGGAATAATACAGATAAGTTCTTTGCTGCGACTTGGATTAGTGATGGTCAAGGTGGATTGACCCTTGGCGGTAATACAGAAGTCGGGGACTTTCGAGTCGATACTGATTACTTAGTTACCGATGTAAATGGAGATGGTAACTCTGATCTAGTCGAGCTTTGGAATAATACAGATAAGTTCTTTGCTGCGACTTGGATTAGTGATGGTCAAGGTGGATTGACCCTTGGCGGTAATACACAAGTAGGGGACTTTCGAGTCGATACTGATTACTTAGTTACCGATGTAAATGGAGATGGTAACTCTGATCTAGTCGAGCTTTGGAATAATACAGATAAGTTCTTTGCTGCGACTTGGATTAGTGATGGTCAAGGTGGATTGACCCTCGGCAGTAATACACAAGTAGGGGACTTTCGAGTCGATACTGATTACTTAGTCACCGATGTAAATGGTGATGGTAACTCTGATCTAGTCGAGCTCTGGAATAATAATAATAATTTCTTTGCTGCGACTTGGATTAGTGATGGTCAGGGTGGATTTAGCCTCGGCAGTAATACACAAGTAGGGGACTTTCGAGTCGATACTGATTACTTAGTCACCGATGTAAATGGTGATGGTAACTCTGATCTAGTCGAGCTCTGGAATAATAATAATAATTTCTTTGCTGCGACTTGGATTAGTGATGGTCAGGGTGGATTTAGCCTCGGCAGTAATACACAAGTAGGGGACTTTCGAGTCGATACTGATTACTTAGTTACTGATGTCAATGGTGATTCTAAGTCTGATCTAGTTGAACTTTGGAATAATACAGATAACTTCTTTGCTACTACTTGGTTAAGCATTTAAGCTTAAACAATGTTTAAACACTAACGTAGTTCCAATGCTAAGTTACTAGACACTGTCCACCTAGGATTAATCACAATAGTTCACGTTTGCTGGGCAGTGCACCAGACAGATCAAATCAGCAAGCCAATCAAGTTAGTAGACGGGTGCATCTCAATGCATGCAATTAGACAAAAATTCTATAGGACTTACGCAAATCCCTCAATTTAACGCTACTTGTAGGGTTGGCAAAACCTTGCCCACCCTACCCATGGAGTCTGTGCGTAAGTCCTGTTCTAATAAAATTCCGACACTGCCTACACTACCCACTCTCCCTAAAATCCCCACGCTTCCGACACTTCCGGCACTTCCCTTCTTTTTTACAAAGATCAGATGCACCCTAGTAGATACTGCCCACCTAAGATTAATCCCAATAGAACTGGGAAGAAATCTAGGGTTGGCAAACAACATTTACTTCCTCAACACCAGGACGATAAACATAAAGAGTTATTCTAACTATAGTGTTGATCAAATTAGTCGGCGAAAATTCGATGGTCTAAAGAGACGCTACGAGATTCTCCCTAGGAGACGCTACGCGATCGCATGTTTCACTATCAAACCAGTGAATCGACTGGGTTCGTATGGCCACAGTAACCTCTTCGGTTTCCCACGTTAAATTATTCGGTAATAACGCCCGGATGCTTAGAGAGTCTGACCCTTTCACCCGAATACTAATTAAATTATGCATGCCTAGATTTTCCAGCAGGTAAATTCTACCCTCAATCCTATATTTATCCTCTGGTTGAGCTAGGGCTACATCTTCTGGACGGATACCTAGAACAATCTGTGGCGGCACTTGAGGCAAATTTGGCAAAGAAATTTTGACCTCACCCAAGAGGGCATAATTCCCCTGACAGTTAAGTGTCAGTAAGTTCATTTGGGGAGAACCGACAAAACTAGCTACAAACTGATTTGCTGGGTGGTTGTAAATGCCCTGGGGTGTATCTAGCTGTTGCAGCTTACCATCAGATAACACCGCAATCTTAGTTGAGAGGGTCATCGCTTCCGTTTGGTCATGAGTCACATAAACCACGGGTGCCTTTTGAGAAAGAAATAGCTGCTTCAAATCCGCCCTAACTTGCTCTCGCAGCAAAGCATCCAAGTTACTCAGAGGTTCGTCCAACAAAAATACAGCCGGTTGCCGCACCAATGCCCTGCCCAGAGCCACCCGCTGGCGCTGACCACCAGATAGCTGACTAGGCTTGCGGTCCATCAAATTTTCCAGTCCCAGTTTATTCGCTACCTCCTGCACCAGGCTCCGAATTTGCTCAGAAGGAACCTTATGGAGTTTTAGACTAGCAGCCATATTGTCATATACGGTCATATGAGGATAGAGAGCATAGCTTTGGAAAACCATAGCGATATTGCGATCGCCTGGTCTGACATCAGTAACATCCCGTCCATTGATAACTACTTTGCCATGGGTGGGTTGCTCTAACCCAGCAATTAGTCGCAGCATAGTAGATTTACCACATCCGGATGGCCCAAGTAAGGTCAGAAATTCTCCTTCATCGACTTCTAAGCTAATCTCTTTAACTGGGATTACATTACCCTTGTTAGTCTTGTAGATTTTATTAATATTATGTAGTTCTAGTTTTGGCATACTATTTGGAGGTTGAAGGTTGGGAGGTTGAAGGTTGAAGGTTGGGAGGTTGAAGCTTAGCTGGTTGAAGGTTGAAGGTTAGCTGGTTGAAGGTTGGGAGGTTGAAGGTTGAAGGTTAGCTGGTTGAAGGTTGAAGGTTGGGAGGTTGAAGGTTGAAGGTTAGCTGGTTGAAGGTTAGCTGGTTGAAGGTTAGCTGGTTGAGAGGTTGAAGGTTAGCTGGTTGAAGGTTGAAGGTTGAGAGGTTGAAGGTTGAGCGTGGAACTCACTGTCTTGATGCAGTGGCTGATGGTTTTGGAAGTATGTGGGGAAAAGCGCGATCGCATTACTTCCCCAATACGGCATTACCTCCCCAAGACCGCGCTAGATGGCTTTTGCAATTAGGCAAAATTCGCGGGAAAATTCTACTCTCCTTCCATCTACCCATCAATGTTTACAATTCAGATGCAAATAGAAACGATCTTAGGGGAGTCAAGTTTCAAAACTGTCAATCAATACGATAATCTCCTTCGTCCTCGCGGAGTCGGTTTTGATCAGGGTAGGTTTTCAGATATGCCATGAAGCCTGTAATTTGTCGGCTGCACTTCTGGCATAGATCAAATAGTTGTGTAAACTGAGATTGATGAATGTAACCAGCATCAAGAGCAACATAGGCTTGAGAACGTAGTTCACCCGCAGAGCCTCTAGCTCGACCTAAGAACTCAATAAAAAGACGTTGTGTCCGACTCTCAAAACCCTCAGCAATATTTGACATAATCGAAACCGCTGCACGACGCATCTGGTTACACAAACCCAAATCACGGGAAAACTCTCCCTCCTTTGACAGTGCGTAAAGCAACCTTGTTAACTCCCGTGCTGTCTGCCATCCCTGAATTTCTTCAAATCGTTTTATCGTTCCCATACTCTTCCAAACTGAAAAGATTCAATCTTAAAAAATTCAATCTTATACCGAGTTGCATTCAAAGAGAGTAGATTGGTTGGATAGGGAGATAGGGAGATAGGGAGATAGGGAGATGGGGAGATGGGGAGATGGGGAGATTGGCGGAAGAGAAAGTTGTAGGTTTGACCCCAACTTGGTATTAAAACCTACCCTACAAAGAACCCTAAGGGCGAACAACCTCCAACCCTCGAACCCTCCAACCCTCCACCCATCCACCCCTCCAACCTTAAACCTTAAACCTTAAACCTTAAACCTTAAACTTTACACATTAAACTTTACACATTAAACTTTACACATTAAACTTTACACATTAAACTTTACACCTCTAACCTCCAACCTTGGCCTATTGGCCACGCTACGCGAACAACCTTCAACCCTCCAAACCTTGGCCTATTGGCCACGCTACGCGAACAACCTTCAACCCTCCAAACCTTCAACCCCCAACGAGTCAACCCTTAACTGCTCCCGATGTTAAACCTTGGACAATTTTACCTTGGAAAAACATTACTAATACCACTAGGGGAAATGTTCCTATAACTGTCATAGCCGCAATGGAACCGTAGGGAATTTCTTTTCCCAGAGAACCACTTAACTGAGCCGCAGCAACCGGCAAAGTTTTCATAGATTCTTGGCTAATGAAAGTTAGGGCTAAAATAAATTCATTCCAAGCAAAAATAAAGGTAAGTATTCCTGTGGTTACTAAAGCTGGAACCGTTAGGGGTAACAGAATTTTGATTAGCATTTGCCAGGTGCTATAGCCATCGACTTTAGCAGCATCTTCTAGCTCTCGCGGTAGCTGTTGAAAAAAGCTGCGCATCACTAATACGGTGAGAGGAAGATTGATAGCTGTATAGGAAACAATCAGGCTTATATAATTATTTCCTAGTTTAAGAATTTGGATAATTTCCAGGAGTCCTAGGACAATCAAAATAAAGGGAAATAAGGTAATAATAATAATCCCAGCAAGGATGATTTTTTCTCCTCTTAGGGTTAACCGTGCTAAGGCGTAAGCAGCGGGAGTTCCTATCCCTAAACACAATAGTGTAGAAGTAATTGATACAAAGGCGCTGTTGAAAATATAGTGAACTAGGGGACGCAGGGTAAATAAATTTATATAGTGGTCAAGTGTATACCTTGTGGGGAAATAAATATTAGGAAGGGAAGAGATATCTTGGTTAACTTTGAGGGAGGTGAGGAATTGCCAGAGGAGTGGTGCTAGGCAGAAAATGACCAGTAAGATGATTCCTAAAGGCAGGATGATTGGTTTAATAATGTTAATTTGGTTAATTTGTTTTGTTTTTGGTTGAGGGGATGATGAGTTAGGAATAGTAGTCATTAGTCCCGTAAACCTAGCGCTATAATTACCACCGTGGTTACCAGTATCAAAAAGGTTACTACCACAAGGGCAGCACCATAACCGAAGTCTAGATAATCCATGACAGTGGTATAGATGTAGAGAGATACAACTTCTGTAGCTCCTCCCGGACCACCTCCAGTCATGACTTTGATCAGGTCGAAGACTCCGAAAGCTTGGGCAAAGCGGAACAGTAGGGAAATTAGGATTTGGGGCGTCAATAGCGGTAGAGTAATGTGCTTGAAACTTTGCCAGGGTGTAGCACCGTCTAGGGCATAGGCTTCGTATAGGTCTTGGGGAATAGACTGCAAGCCAGCTAGGAGCAAAATGCTGATGAAGGGTGTCGTTTTCCAAACGTCTGCGGCAATGACTGCCATCATTGCTGTTGTCGGGTATCCTAGCCAGTTGATTCCGTCTTGAATAATACCTAGACGCAGTAAGATATCATTCCAAACTCCAAACTGGTCATTAAACATCCAAGCCCAGACTAGACCAATCAAAGCAGTTGGCAAGGCCCAAGGCAGGATGGCGATGGTGCGCACAATACCCCGTCCTTTAAAGGTTTGATTTAAAATTAATGCGATCGCAATTCCTAACACCAGTTCCAGAGCAACAGATACTGAAGTGAAAATCACAGTATTCCAGAGACTGTGCCAGAAGCGACCATCCCCCATCATTCGCCCATAATTATTCAGACCAGAAAAGACCGGTTGTAGCTGTGTCCCTAGGTTCTTAGTGAACAAACTTAACCAGAACGAACGCAAAATAGGATAGCCATAGACTAGCAGGAGTAGTAACAACGCTGGTGTTACCAACAACCACCCTGTCCTTTGCTCCTGTGCTGCTATCGGATCAGTTTTCATTCTAAATTTTAAATTCTTAATTCTTAATTCTTCCTTCTTAATTCTTCCTTCTTAATTCTTAATTCTTAATTCTTAATTCTTAATTCTTCATTCTACCGACAACAGCCTACGGGTTTCATCAGCTGCTGCTTTCATCATTTTTTCAGGACTAAGTTTGGGATTAGTTAGCACAGCGTTGAGGTACCGTTGTAAAATATCAGATACCTGGGAATATTGGGCAACTGGTGGACGCAAGACAGCCCCCTCTAACACCTCTAGCAATTTTGGATAGTGGGGATATTTTGCAACAATGTCTGGGTCTGCAAACAGCTTCCGTCGGGTTGGCAGATAGCCAGTTTCCAGAGTATACCGACGCTGGGCTTTCTCACTGGTGAAATACTCAATAGCCCTCCAGGCTTCCTCAGGATGTTTGGAAGATTTAGCAATTCCCAAACCCCAACCTCCTAAGCAAGCACCAGCTTTGCCACCAGGACTATGAACCATAGGGCTAATGCCAATCTTGCCTTTCACCTTTGAAGCCTCTTGATTTGCTAATGACCAAACATAGGGCCAATTCCTCAGAAATACCGCATCCCCATTTTGAAACAACAGTCGTGTTTCTTCTTCCTGATAGGTAGTGACACCAGGGGGTGAAATCCCTTGTTTGATGGTGCTGCGCAGAAACTCTACAGCTTTAATCGCTTCCGGTTGATCCAAACCCACGTCCAAGGTTTCCGGGTCAACCCAGAAGCCACCAAAGCCTGCAAGTATCTCCACAAACATGGCTGACAAGCCTTCATATTGACGACCTTGCCAAAGATAGCCCCATTTGGAGTCATGATTTGCCTGCAATTGTTGGGAAATGTTGACCAACTGCTCAAAGGTTTTTGGGGCTTGGAATCCAGCTTGCTCTAGCAAATCCTGACGATAGTAGAGGATACCACCATCGGAACGGAATGGTATGCGGTATAGTTTCCTCTGGTAGCGTCCTGAATCAACTGCTTTATCCAGAAATTCCTTTAAATACTCCTTACTAACCCGGTCTGATAGGTCTAGTAACCACCCTGCAGCAGCAAATTTAGGAGCCCAAATCACGTCCATGTTAATCAGGTCATAGGGTGAGTCTCCTAAGATGAAAGCAGAGGTATAGAGGTCTTCTGTTAAGTCAGAGTTTAATGGTCCTTCGATCAGTTCGATTTGAATATCTGGATTCTCTAGCTCAAAATTCTTAACCAGTAGTTCCTGCCAATCAGAAAATTCCCCCGCTCCCATCAATAGGGTGAGTTTAACAGGGTGCTGGGTCAGTGCTGGTAATGCCCAAAACTGGGACAGGAGCACACTGGGAATCAGGATTCCCAAAAGAATCAGGATTATGACAGGTCTTAGCAGTTTCGTGAAACCTTAATCAGCGCGTCGCAGAATTTATCAGTTTACCATCAACTATCCGACTCTGTAGGAGATTCATACAGATCGGCTTTGCTCCGAGCAAAACTATGGGCAAGCTCAGAAGAGCAAAGATAATTGTTGATAACACGATTGGTGTCAGGAAAGATTTATCGAATGTAGATTGGTTCATGATTAAATGCTTACCTTAAACAAGTTATAGTACTGGTCGTGAACTCAATGGCTAGGTAAAATTACAGCTCCCGTAGCAGGTATTTTCCTGCTTTTTGCTCCGTACACAAATAATCTACCGATCTCACCAAGAGCAGTCGATAACTAAAAGTTAAGGAAAGTTATGGAGTTACCTTAGGATTCGACTTAAATCAAACATGAGGTATACCCAATCGCTCACATAACGCAAATGCGATCGCAAACCCCTGAGGTTCAAACTAGGACAAAACGCTGGCAATAAAGCTACCGTTCAAAACCAACGAAAAGCTGACATGATCAGCGTTTTTAAGTTGGCATTTTTAATTTGGCTATCAGCTATCAGTTATCAGTTATCAGTTATCAGCTTTTGAATAAGCGATGCAGCGCCGACCTGGGGGGGTTTCCCCCACTCGCGCTTTGCATGGCTGACAAGAGGTAAGCATTGGTTTAATCTGTGTTATCTCAGCTTATGGTATTTTACCCAGACTTTCAATTTTCATTAATCTCGAACTCTTAAATTCTCTCCTTAGAGGTTGATTTGAAGCTGACTGCTGACTGCTGACTGCTGACTGCTGACTGCTGACGGTACTAATCATTGAGTTTTAAGTAGCTATCCTAAGGGAGTAATTGTGAACGGCTCTACAATCCACAAATTAATCTTAGCACCAGTATTCATTTCCACTACACTCTTTTGTGTCTTCACCTTACCTGTAGCCATATTTGGTGAAGAGTCCCTCACCATCCGCATCCAAGATGAACTATTTTTCCATGGTAAGGTCAAGGATGCGGCAGCTCCTTACTTGGGACTAGCGATGTTAATCAGTTTGGGAGTAGGTATCTCTAATGCTACTTTAGCTGGGTGGCACGACTCTTCCCTGAAGTCAGCTACCATTGAGTCTGAGTTAGACACTATCGAGAAAGCTCTTCAGGAAAAGGAAAAGTTAATTCAACAACTACAAGTTTCAACATCTGAGCTGAACACACAGAAGCAACAGAAGCTAGATAATGTAGTCGCTTATGAAGAAGTAAAATTTGCTGAGGCTGCCAGCGTACCGATGGCAAAGGAGGTTTCTCGGACCGTGGTCATGGAGAAACCGATAACAGTTATGGAACCGTTAGTAATTACCGAGGAACCAGTGCTTGAAAACCTAGGGATGTCATGGCAACAGAGTAAGGTAAAAGCTGGAATCTATCAGTTTGCCTCTGCTCAAACTTTCTTAGGCTACACCAAGGGATGCAGTCGGCCAAAGGGTTGGAACCCCATTCGCGATGGCATCAAGAATACTTCTTCTGCTTCTGAACAATCCACAAGCATCAGAAATCCTCAAGTTCTGGCCAAAGAACTTGTGCTAGTTGAAGCACTCCAAAGTCAAATCCAAAACCTATCGGCTCAGTTAGAATCTGTCCAAACATCTCTAAAAGCAGCACCCCAAGTATCTGACCAAGCTCAAGTGGCAGCCTAGAAAATAAGTAAGCATTCAGCATTCAGCATTCAGCATTCAGCATTCAGCTATTTGGTATCAGCTATTTGGTATCAGCTATTGGCCAAGCTACGGAAACAGCTTTTTAATAAAAGAAGCTGACGGCTGACCACTGACGGCTGACCACTGACGGCACCTCAAGCAGGGTGCGCGTAGCGCGTAGCGCATAGGCTGATGGCTAACAAGCTATCAGCAGAACTTTATAGGCGGTCTTTACTTTAAAAAGACCGCCTATGACTATAAGAAGCATGTGATGTTAATTACAGTTAATCACTTTTCAAGTCAGTTATTTTATGACAGTTAATTGTTAATTAGTAATTGGCAATTTTATTTTTAGATATAGCGTTGATCATACTGTTGTTCATGCTTATGAGGTAAATTCAATTTATTTACCCCTACTCCCTACTCGCTACTCCCTGCTCCCTAAAACCCAGCATTTTGTACCTCACCCCATTGATAATTACTATATTAAACTTTGCTCAGAGGCATTTTACCATCCTTAAGCTCAAGCAGATGTGACCTAGAGGATTCCACTAGCTCAATTGCCAGACCTTCCCGCGCCATAACCGTATTAGAAAACTCCTTAACAGCCTGTTCTCCGATATGGTCCAAAAAATCATCATTATGCAGGGGATCATGATGGAAAATGACTAATTTTTTGGCATTAGCAGCTCGAGCAACTTTGATAGCTTCCTGCCAGGTAGAATGTCCCCAACCCATTTTGCTCGATATTTCAGAGTAGTATTCTTCATCGGTGTAGGCAGCATCGTAAATCATCACGTCCGCATTATGAGCCAGCTGCAGGACATTTTTATCGAAACCCTTTTCGAGATGTTCTGTGTCAGTGATGTAAGCAGCTGAATAGCCTCGCCAGTTAACTCGATAGCCAACGGCTTCACCTGGATGGTTCAAGGGTGCATTTTCTACCGTAATCTCACCAATGTTGACTGTTTCTCCAATCTCAAGGTCATGGAACTCCTTTTTTGATTGCATAATTTGCAAGGGAACCGGAAAATTTGGGTGGGTCATCTGATCAGTTAGACGATTCTCGATGGTGGCACCGTTAGGAGCACGGGTGCCATAAATATGAAAACAATTCCTTTTAATAAAGGCAGGGGTAAAGAAAGGGAAACCCTGAATATGGTCCCAATGGGAGTGGGTAAAAAATAGATGAGCTTCTACTGGCATCTCCTTGAGTAGGGACTGTCCCAAAACTCGCAACCCTGTACCACCATCAAAAATTAGACGCTCACTACCAACTCGCATCTCTATACAAGGTGTGTTGCCTCCATACCGAACTGTTTCTGGTCCTGGACAGGCAATACTACCTCTGACGCCCCAAAAACGAATAGTGAATAAGTTGTGGGTATTAGACATAATTTTTCCTTGCAGGCTTTTGCAGTTAGTTCATCAGTGAGGGTTTTCTGACGAAGAGGGTGTCAGTGTATGGTAATCCAGGAAGGGGCTTGCGGTAAAGCTAGAATAGTCAAGTACCCTTAGCCGAACTCCTATTTCCCCTTACCTTTTCTAGCTAGAATTCAAGCACTTTGCACAGCACACCTTAGCACAAGAGTCACACTAAAAATCACCAACGATCTCAGCTGGATTGTTACTGGTTAGAGGTGATTAGCTGACTGAATTCCTCTGTTGTTGTAGGGTGTGTCGATTATACAAAGTAGCTCAAGTTTACCAGTATAGTTCATCAATCTGGAACTATTATGGCTGCTAGCAAGTACTTCTTATTCCTAAGATTCCCAAAAGCGTAGCAATATTCACCTTAATGTCGTGTAAGTTACACAACCAAATCCTGTGATTTTGGTCACATACTTGGCAGTAGTACCAGAGGAAGACTACCCCTGACATTGATTCCCCCTCGGAGGTATGATCAACAGAAACCAGAGTAAAGACCAATGACCAATCAAAAGATAGTTGTCAAAGTCGGCACATCTAGTTTAACTCAACCAGCAACAGGTCAGTTGGCCTTATCTACCATTGCTGCCCTAGTGGAAACACTGACTCGGCTGCGTTCTGAAGGTCATCAAGTGGTACTGGTTACCTCTGGTGCTGTAGGGATTGGCTGTGGGCGACTGGGGTTAACATCACGACCGAATACACTCCCTCTCAAACAAGCGATCGCAGCGGTTGGTCAAGGACGGCTGATGCGGATATATGATGACTTATTTAGTAACCTCAACCAACCTATTGCTCAGATTCTCCTCAGCCGCCGAGATTTTGTTCAGCGTAGTTGCTATGTTAATGCCTATGCTACCTTTCGGGAACTACTTCAGCTGGGGGTGATCCCAGTGGTGAATGAAAATGATACTGTTGCCGTAGATGAACTGAAATTTGGGGATAACGATACCCTTAGCGCCCTAGTAGCTAGTTTGATTGAATCGGATTGGTTGTTTTTACTAACTGATGTGGATAGACTTTACTCAGCAGACCCCCGTAAGGTACCGGATGCTGAACCAATTATTTCAGTCAACAGCATTGAGGAGTTAACTGAACTAGAGGTACAAGCTGATGACTCAGACTCTGGTTGGGGGACTGGTGGGATGGTAACCAAAGTTGCTGCTGCCCGAATTGCTACCAATGCTGGGGTTAGAACTGTAATCACTGAAGGACGATGTCCGGATAACATTGAAAGAATTTTACAGGGTGAATCCCTGGGCACCCAGTTTGCCCCCCAAGCTCAAACCAATAAAGCCCGCAAGCACTGGATTGCTTACAGTTTAGTGCCAGCAGGGAAACTCTATCTTGATAATGGAGCGCTCAAGGCAATTTCTGATGGGGGCAAATCTCTATTAGCAGCTGGCATTACTGCTATAGAGGGGGATTTTCGCTCATCAGATGCTGTAGAGCTATGTGACAGCAATGGTACGGAAATTGCTAGGGGATTGGTGAACTACAACAGTAATGAATTACATAAGATTCGAGGGCATAAATCCGAACAAATCCTGACTATTTTGGGTTACAAGGGGGCCGAAACTGTGGTTCATCGGGATAATTTGGTATTGATGAATTAGGGAGTAGGGAGTAGGGAGTAGGGAGTAGGGAGTAGGGAGTAGGGAGTAGGGAATCGGGAATCGGGAATCGGGAATCGGGAATCGGGAATCGGGAAAAAATCTTGTTTACCTGATAACTATCAGAAACGCTATATAGCGGTGTTTTGAGGATAGTTTTAATTCGTGGCTGCCTCTTTGGCTGATTCTACCCAACTATCAAAGAGTTCCTGGTTTTTATTCACCCATTCTTCGGCATGGCGGCGAATATCTTTTGGGCTACTTTTACCATCTTGTACCAGTTTTTGTTGAGCATTCACATCGTCAATTGGAACCGTCATCAACTCAAACAGGCGTTTGGCAGCTGGATTGGCTGCTAAAAATTTCTTGTTTGCCATCACCCGAACTTGATCGACAGCAAAACCGACATTTTTTCCGTTAATAGTAGTATCTTTTTCTGTTATATTTTCCTGTTCTTTAGGTAGTGAAATAAAAGGAACCTCTAATCTAATGGTATCTTCTCCTGGCTTTAATACTGTCACTGACCAGTGGGGACTATAGCTATAAAATAAAATCGGTTGTCCTTGTTTATAGCGACCCAATGTGGCGGCCAAGAGCACATCATAGTTGCCTTGGTCATGTTCAACGGTATCGCGCAACTTGTAAGCATCCAGCTGATGTTCAATTACCAACTCACACCCCCAACCAGGATTACAACCAGTTAAGTTGGCTTTGCCATCTCCATCAGAGTCAAACAGTTTGGCAATTTTGGGGTCTTTTAGTTGTCCCAAATTAGTGATTTTGTATTGTTCAGCAGTTTTTTTATCTATCTGATAGCTTTGCAAACCATCAGCAATAAGTACTCCCACCTTTTCTAATTTTTGGTCACCACCGTTTTGTAAAAAGAATTTTTTGTGTATATTTTGCCAATGAACACTGTAAAAATCTACGTCGCCATTCCTGACAGAAATGTGTGCCAGGGGAATACTAAGTTGTTTTATTTCTGCCGGTTTATAACCAACCTTTTCCAAACCAATATTGATGATTTCGGAAACAAATAAGGCATAGGTGGAAACGGAGGATGCAGAACTGACTTTGACTCCTTTACCTGCTGTGGATTGACTCCCATTTGGGGTCTGTGCTCCACAGGCGATTAAACTGAGGCATAAAGCTGCTGCTAAGATAGCACAAATAAATTTATTGATTTTCCTGATGGTCATTTCTTTGATTCTATTTGATCAGGTGCTCTGGAGATGTTACAGCTAGATTTTCCATGAAATTCTGGTAAGGCGCAATGCTGACTACGGACCATAGGGTGGCATGGGCATGTTGGTGGCATGGGCATCTTGCCTGTTTCATTTCCGGGCGGGCAGGATGCCCACTCTACTGCGTTGCTGAATTAAGGAATGAAGCGCGATCATCTGGTTTTATTAAGCCCAGAATTGGGGGGCTAGGGGGGCTAAACCATACCCAGAATCAGCAACGCCCTCTTTTAATTCAATATCAGGATTAGGCGTTGCACAGTGACGAATGATTAGGAGAATTGAGGAATTTGCCGATGTTTCAAATAATAGAGCAGCAAGCGAATTGACTTGCATAACATATCAATTGACTTGGAGTAGCATAAAGTTTTACGATGTAACCTAGCTAAGTAGTTTCAATGACGGCAGTTTTCTCCTTCTACTCTCGTCATGGCTGTTTTAGAGCTGATTTATAAAGTAAATCTAAATAGAGGAAGTACATAGCAATAGTGCCGATATCATACGTTGATGTTGCCTACATCTCACACCATGACTAGAAAAGCCTATAAAAGTGATATCACAGATGCACAGTGGCAGCTCATTGAAGCCTTTATTCCACCAGCCAAAACTGGAGGACGTCCTCGTACTGTCAATGTACGTGAAGTTGTCAATGGTATTTTTGCCCGTTCTACGCACTGGATGTTCTTGGGAGATGCTCCCTCATGACTTACCTCCCTACTCAACAGTGTACTTTTACTTTCGTCGTTGGCAGAAAACTGGAGTGTGGCAGATGATGAATCATTACCTGCGGGATTCATGTCGTCAACAAGTGAATAGAAACCCTCAACAAGCGTGCAGCAATTGCTGATAGCCAGTCGGTAAAAACGACGGAAAAAAGGGGGAAGTGTATGGCTTCGATGGAGGTAAGTTAGTCAAGGGACGTAAGCGTCATATCATTGTAGATACCCATCGATTGCTGTTAAGTGTGGTAGTCACAGCAAGCCAACGGTCAAGATCGAGTCGGAGCTGGGGCCGCATTGATGGAAGAAAGTTTTGACTGTTCTAGTTTGCAATTAATTTGGGTTGACCTACGGCTTTGTGGCCAACGCGCAAGCTGGTGTTGTAGCCAACCTTTGCGGTGCTGAGGAAGAGGAACGTTAAGCGTACGGAATCTGAATTTAAGGTTAACCCGCGACGCTGGGTAGTAGAACGTACCTTTGGTTGGTTAGGACGCGCTTCGTCGTCTGAGCAAAGATTATGAACTCCTGCCTGAAGTCAGTGAGGCCATGATTTATGGCGCTATGGTACGACTTATGCTCAGCCGTCTCACCTCTTAATATCCACTTTATAAATCAGCTCTTAGACCTGAATCCTTAAAAAATTTTTGGTAGTCTTAAATATGATAAGATATGAGTTAATATATCTATTGAGTTATCAAGAGCTAAACTCATTCATTATAAATAAATCTGAAAGGTAAAACCAATGGAATTAATTAAAAATAGCAATGTACATCAAGAATATCAAGTTTCTAAATTGGATAGTAAAATGCTAAGTGTCCCCTATATTGGTTTAATAAGTTGGTATAAACATCCAATTAATCATCTAAGATTAAAAGTAGCCATTCAACAAATAGTAGATAGTGTACCAATTTTGGGAGGTAGATTGGTCAAGGAATTGTTATCTCCATTAAAAGTTGTATGTAACCCACAAAAATCTGGTATTGGTTTTATTGATATTGATCTAGGGGAACAGGAAATAAATATTGATAATTTATTAGATGCAAAAACTTATGTAAAAAATCAATTCAATATTCCCACAAAATGTGTGGGTGCTCTTAATAAAGATACTCCATTAGTATATGTGATTTTGAATCATAATCACAATTATTATGGCATAACTCTGCTGGTTAATCATGTCATAGCAGATGGTGCAACATATTTTAAATTATTAGAATATCTTTCTCAAGCATACGAAGACCCAGAATATGTTGCTAAATCTGAACCATTATTTACAATAGATTTTAACAAAATGGATAATTATATTGCTGCAAGTTTGAAAAAAATATCATGGAAAGATAAACTTTTAATGTCAATATTCCCTATTGCTCAACCCTTGAATATTTTTTTGCGAAATAAAAATAACTGGAGTTATATGGAATGTATTTTAACCAAAGAAAAGTTAGATTTAATTAAAAGGAAAATTCAAAATATATCAAATGAAAGTGTCTACAGCACAAATGATGCTTTCTTTCAATTTTTGTCAGTTGTTCCTCTCAAACAATTTGCATTTGCTTGTAATCTAAGAGGGAGAAACCTTGGCATACCAGAAAATTATTTAGGAAATGCTATATCCATTGTTTTAGATTTTACTAAACCAGGAAACAATTATCTGTTAAAACACACTGATGTGAGAAAAGCAATCAATCAACTTCCAAGCAGATACGGTTTTATATCTACTATCACTTTTAATCTTAGAGGTCATATTTCATGGGTTAAATTACAAAACTTACCTAGTTTTAGTGGCAAATTAATTCTGCAAAAGTGGTTTGATTTTGATGATGCACCAAACAAAGCTCTGGCATCAGTTCCTACAAGAAGTTCAGTAATGTACAAATTAACAGAAAATCAATATGTATGGCATTATACAAATGTAACAAATGTTGTTTTGCAAGTTGAAAAGAAGTTAAGAAATTTGGGTGTAGAAGAGATTATTGTTGAAACACTTTCATCAAGTAGATGAACATTACAACTTATATTATGTCCGGTTGAACAGTTATAAATAAATAACTAGGTCGGAGTCAGGAGTCAACCCACTCCTAACCTCTCCCAACCCACCTCTAATATCAGATCCGGTTGAATAGTTACAATTCAAGCTTGCAGTAAAGCTTTAGCTCTAATAATAGATATTTCAAGGATTAAAGCCCTGCTACAAACCGTATACTTTTTAAGCCCTAATTATCCGGACATGATATAACCCCTCCGGTGGAGGGTAAGACAGAAGAACAGGAGAAGAAGGAGAAAGTTTTTTTATAACTAATGGCTTTGTTGTACGAATATCCTGGAATCCTTGCAGTACAATACTTTAGCATTAATAAGATTTATTGATAAATCCTGATTTCATAATGCTTCTAGCACTTTCACGCAACAAAGTCATAACTAATAGACATCTCCAGAAAAGGTTCTCAACCCCTTGCCCCGCCGTTCAAAAATCGGCATTTTCGGAGAGGTCTAATGATCCGGACATGATATTACACTATATTCCAGTGAATCAATCCAACAGTACCAATAAAGTAGCATCAAAGTTTTGAGCCTATAAAATCTCACTTCCCCCCTTGGTGGGTAAGGGGGGTTGACTTTTGACTTCCGTAAAACGGTGTTAAATGTCAGGGAAACCCAAAACAACTATCTGACTTGCGCGTAGATTAGCATCTGCTGTTATCATTGGTATCATTGGTAGGCGATATATATACATGGGAGTCCCTCGATCGCTTCTGAGCAATTTTACGTTCCGTCTCATTGTCAGTTACTGGGAAATGGGCTAAGGCTACTTCGTCTACTTTTCCTTCGTGAGTCAAAGGTAAACTTGATACAGGAACATAAGCTCCTGGCATCATGTATGGAGGTAACTGTTGTTGAATTTGGGAGTCTAATTGTTGGGGGTTCCAAACTCCGGCCACCACAACATAAGCTACTAGGAATGTTTGATGGGCTAATACATAAGCTTGTTCTACTTCGGCAACTGATAACAGGGCAGTTTCTATGTCTGTTAGTTCTATTCGCTGCCCTTGGAGCCATATCTGCCGTTGTTTTGTTCCGACTATTTCTAGATAACCTTTGTTGTGATAACGACCTATGTCTCCTGTTTGGAATAGTTTACCTAATTCAGGGTGTTCAATAAATTTCTGTGATGTCTGTTGCTGTTGATGCAGATAACCTATGGCTAAACTGGAACCTCCAATATAGATTTCTCCTGGTACTCCTGTGGGGACAGGGTCTTGGTGTTGGTCTAGTACATAAACTGATAACCGACCAGGGTTGCCTACGGGTACATTTTCTCTAGGAGGTTCTTCTAGCCATTGCCAGTGGGTGACTTCTCCTCCTGCTTCTGGGAGACTGTAGAAGTTGTGTAATGAAACTGGGTAGCTTTGGAGAAATTCGTTGGCTATTTCTGTTGATAGGGTTTCTCCACTGCTAAGGAGCGTACGCCAACTGTTCAAAGATGCTGCCTGGTTAGTTATGTTTAACCAGGTAGGTAGTTCTGATGGATACAGGTGAACTATGGTAACTTTGTGCTGGCTAATTAATTTCTGTAATTCTGTAGGCTCGTCATTTGTAGCTATAACTACACTACCACCACTGATTAGAGGTAAACCTATTTCTAGAAGAGCGACATCTTGAGTCAGAGATGTTTTATGCAGTAGAATATCTTGGTTAGTTATTTTCAGCGTTTCTTGTAGCCATTTTAAACGTTGAACCACAGCCTGATGTTCTACTAAAGTTTGATTGAGGATATAGGCAAGGTTGGTGGCTGTTGTTCCTGTATTTGGGTTGTCTGTATTCTGTTTGGTTATTGATTCCCACTCCGTGTCTAGACACAGAATTTGAGCATTGGAGTCAGGAATTTCTGATTTGAGGTGGTGTAGGGTTAATATTACCGAAATTGACTGCAAATCCTGTGATTTGTCGGTTGGATCTATTGCTACATAAGCTCCTCCTGCTTTGAGTATTGCTAATAAACCAACGATTCTTTCTACAGTAGGGTCAATATATATGCCTACTGGTGTTTCTGGACTTATCCCTAAAGTTAATAGATGGTGGGCGAGTTGGTTAGCTTTTTGGTTGAGTTGGCCGTAGGTTAGTTGTTTGCCCTCAAATATTAAGGCTACTGCATCTGAGTATTTTTCGACAACGTTCTCAAATAACTGATGGATACATTTGTCTGTTGGATAATCTGTTTTGGCATTGTTCCATTCGTGTATAATTTTCTGTTTTTCTGCTGCTGTAATTAGGGGAAGTTTCGAGATTTTTTCTTGGGGGTTGGCTACTATTGCTGTTAGTAAGGTTAGGAAATGTTCCATCAATCTAGCGATGGTTGCTCTGTCAAATATATCTGTGTTGTAAACAAAATGGCCTTCTAGACCTGAGCCTGATGGTGAGTCCCATAGATATATTTCTAAATCCACTCTAGCAGTGTCTTGGAAGTCTGTAGCCCTCTGAGTCACTCTTAATCCTGGTAGACTCAAATAGTTCATTGATTTTACATTTACGAAGTCAAAGTACACCCGCACTAGAGGGTTTTCATCGAAGTTACTTTCTGGAAAAAGTTCCTCTACTAGCTTTGTAAATGATAAATCCTGATATTCATAAGCCTCTTCAGTTATTTGTTGAACTTGAGTTAACAATTCGGTAAAGCTAGAGTCATCTAAGCACTGAGAACGAATTGGAAATTGGTCTGCAAACAGACCAATTAATGGTTCAATTTCAACTCGGTTGCGCTTAGCAGTTATTGTACCTACTATTAAGTCAGACTCGCCACTACAACGATACAGTAAGACAAAAATTGCACTCAGCATAATTGTAAAAAATGTTGTGCTTGATTTTTGACCTAGTTGTGTCAGTTTCTGTATCAAGTTCTGACTAAGATTAAATATTTCTGCTCCTCCCTTGAAGCTTTGCACTTCTGGACGTCGGCGGTCTGTTAGTAGGGGTGATATTGAGGAAGTTCCTGCTAGTTTTTGCCTCCAGTAGCTCAGATATTCTTCTAATATCTCTGCTATGTTCTGTCGTTCCCAGTGGGCGTAGTCAGCATATTGAATGGGTAGTTCTGATAATGAGAAGGGGCTTCCTTGACTGTAGGCTCCATACAATTTATATAGTTCTGAGGCTAGTATGCCCATAGACCAACCGTCATATATTATGTGGTGTATGCTTAACATTAATACATGAGTTTCTGGGCTGAGCTGTACTATGGTGACACGCAGTGGGGGGCTTTTGGCTAACTCAAAGGGTTTTTTGGCTTCATTTCTGGTTAATTGTTTGAGTTGGGTTATTTGTTCTGGTGATGGTGGTAACTCTACTATTGACAGATTGATTTTGGCGACGGTCGAAATTACTTGTATAGGTTTTCCGCCTACGGTGGGGAAATAAGTCCGTAGGCTTTCGTGTCGCCTGATTATTTCGTTGAAGCTTTGCTCTAAAGCTGATAAATTTAGAATACCATCCAGGGTAAAACTAAACATACCGTGCCAGTATGGATGTTCCGGCAATAACTGAGACCAAAACCACATCGCTTCTTGACTGTAGGAAAGGGGAAATTCCTGTTCCCTAGAAACCCTAGGAATAATTTGACTTTCCTTTTGTTCCAACTCTTGTTCAACTAAAACTTCTGCTAGTTGAGCGATAGTAAGATTTTGAAATAGCTTACTTACAAATAACTCTACTGAAAATGCTTGTCGCACCCGAGACACCACCTGAGTTGCCATCAAAGAATGACCACCCAAATCAAAGAAGTTATCATGTATTCCCACCTTTTCTATTCCCAACACTTCGGCCCAAATCTCTGCTAAGACCTTCTGTGTCTCCGTCTCTGGGGCTACATACTCCGTCAACACACTACTGGCCACATCTGGGACAGGCAAAGCCTTACGGTCTACTTTACCGTTAGGAGTCAGAGGCAGTTGCGACAACACCATTAACTTCGATGGCACCATATACTCTGGCAACCTCGACTCCAGATACTCTCTCAACTTTGGTATCAGTTCCTTTCTCAACTGGGAACTCAACGGATTGTTCCCATAATTCTCCCAGTTACCTGCTACCACCGATTTTTGAGTTAGGGGTGTTAACACTATCCCTTCTTGGGCCAACTCACTGCGCACAAATACCCCATCCATCAATTCCGGACCTCCCCGAGCAGACCAACACAACTCTAAGCTATACCCTAAAGATGCACTTAGTTCATATAACCTCTCTGGGTCGATGCTCTTGGTTTCCTTTGACTCTAACTTTTGCCTTAACTGCTGCACATTCTGTTTTGACTCTGGCTGTGATAGCAACTCTACCAACTCTACATCATTAGCTACTCTGCTATTGACTAAACCACTAAAGCAAACTGATTCGGGCTCTTGTTCTCGCAGATAAGTTTCTATCTGTTGAACACTCAGAGCCGCTCCACTTTCTACAGTCGGTGTTATCACTGTTCCTGGTTGAGCTTCTATATGCAACAGTACGCTATACCTATATTTATTCAGTTCATTGTGTTCTCTTCCCCTCTGTAAACGTATTTGTACATGAGTTATTTCTGGATGTTTTTCTTTGAGAGCGACAAACAACTCTGGTGACACTAACAACTCGGTCTCCTGCTCCATTTGTCTGTCTATCTTTGAGTTGAGTTGTTCTACTGATAATGATGGAGTTCCTTGATACAGTTGCACCGAAGAATGAAAGGCTTTCATTAATGGCCGACTCCGGATATCCCCTAAGAAAATTATCCCTCCTGGTTTGACTACCCGGATACTGTTTTCTATTACTTGCAACAGATACTCCACACTCGGGAAATACTGGACTATGGAACTCAGCAATACGGCATCGAAACTGTTAGGAGCTACATCAGCCATGTCTTCAGCTCGTTTCTGTGCTAAGGATACATGACTATATTTGTCTGGTTCCTGTTCTATTTGTTGTTTTGTGTATTCTAATGAGATGTTAGAAATATCTGTTCCTAAATATTTTTGTGTCTGGGGTGCGATTTGAAACAGGAGCATTCCTGTGCCACAACCTATTTCCCACACACTCTCTGGTTTCTGGGCTAAGATTTGAGTTACTATATCCCCTGCCCAGATGCGCATTTGCTCTACTGGTATGAGTTGGTTGTCGTAACTGCTGCGCCAACCTGAGATGTTGAAGAAGGGGTCAGTAATTTCACTCTCCCCATTCTTTATTTGTTCATTGAATACTTCTTGCCAATTACTCAGTTGATCATTTGATAATTTTAAGTTCAAATTAGTGGCAGTTTCAGTTGTAGCTACTAGGTATGCTACTAAACATTTATCTCCTGGCTGATCCTCTCTGGCAATTACGACTGCTTCTTTGACTTGGGGATGTTCATTTAAAATCCCTTCAATTTCTCCTAATTCAATCCTGAATCCTCGAATCTTCACTTGATTATCAATTCTCCCCAGATAATCAATATTGCCATCAGGTAAGTATCTAGCTAAATCTCCTGTTTTATATAATCTTGAGCTTTGACCTTCTGAGTCTTCAAAAGGGTTAGGAATAAATTTTTCTATAGTTAATTCTGGTCGGTTGAGATAGCCACGAGCTAAACCCATACCACCAATATGTAATTCTCCAGGAACTCCAATGGGGACTGGTTGCAGATAACTATCTAGGATATAAATTTTAGCATTAGCAATGGGGCGACCAATTGATATAACGAAATTGTTATGTTCGGTTTGTTTTAACTGATTTTCTACTTTTTTAATTGTTGACCAAACTGTAGCTTCTGTCGGGCCATAAAGATTCCATACTTCTTCTGTTATCTCCAGTAGTTGACTAGCTAATTGAGTAGGTAAAGCCTCACCGCCAGACAATAATTTTATTTTTAACTTGTGATTAGATAAACCTGAATTTAGCAACATTTTCCAAGTTGCTGGAGTTGCTTGCATTACTGTTGCTCCAGACTCTAATAGTTGGGGTAACAGCCTATTGCCATCCATTGCTATTTCACGAGAAACTATTATGACTGATGCTCCTACTATTAGTGGCAAATACTCCCAGGCTGCCATATCAAATGATATTGTGGTAATTGAATTAAAAGTATCCAAGTTTGTCAACTTCAAATAACTATTCATGGATACTAACAAATTAACTAGAGATTGATGTTGAATTTGAACTCCTTTAGGCTTGCCTGTTGAACCAGAAGTATAAATTACATAAGCTAAATTTTGAGGACTAACATCAATCACAGGATTTTGCGGAGAATGTAAAGATATAGCTTGCCAATCCCTATCTAAACAAAGAGTTTGTGCTTGATGGTTGGGAATCAACTCTAGTAATGATTCTGTTGTTAGTAATATTGATACAGCAGCATCTTCTAACATATAAGCCACCCGTTGTTGGGGATAACTGGGGTCTATAGGAATATAAGCACCTCCTGCCTTAAGTATTCCTAATAATCCTACTATCATTTCGAGAGAACGGTCTACACACAAACCTACTAAAGTTTCAGGTTTAACTCCCAAACTTTGCAAATAATGAGCTAACTGATTAGCCTGCTGGTTTAATTCTGCATAAGTCAAACTTTGCTGGCCAAAAATTACTGCTACTGCATCTGGGCTTTTCTCTACCTGCTCCTCAAATAACTGATGGATACATTTATCTTTTGGATAATCTGTTTTGGTATTGTTCCACTCCACCAGTATTTGGTGTAGCTCTGGCTCTATCATTAATGGTAGTGCTGTTACTCTCTGTTGCGGATCGTTCACTATCCCTTCTAACAAGTTCTGGAAATGACCAGCCATTCGGACAATAGTTTGCTCATCAAATAAGTCAGCATTGTACTTTAACAACCCAACGAGAGATGAGTCCTCTTTAAACATTTCCAGGAATAAATCATATAGACTGTCATATTGATCTAGTAAAAATGGTTCTACTTCAAGTCCTGCCCATTTCATCAAGTTTTTTTCGCTGCTCAAAAACATCTCTTGTTGATCTTGAGATTCCAGGAATTTTTGTAGTACAAAGTAAGCCTGAAAAAGAAGAGAACGACTGGAGTCACGTTCTACCTTTAACTTCTCTACCAATAAAGCAAAGGGATAATTTTGATGGGCTAACGCTCCCAGAACTGTTTGGCGGACTTGAGAGAGGAAATCTCTAAAAGAGAGACTCCCTGACAAATCTGCCCTCATCACTACTGAGTCAACGAAGTAACCAACAATAGAGGCAAACTCATCTTTAGTCCTACCGGATGTAGGCGATCCTACCAATATATCCTCTTGACCTGTGTAACGATACAAAAGCACTTGAAAAGTAGCCAACAGAATCATATAAATAGTTATCCCCTCTGTTTGAGCTAGTTCCTTCAGTTGTTCAGTCAACTTTTCTGATAACTTGAAGGAGTAGGTGCCACCATTCTCAGTCTGTATAGGGGGTCGTGGTCTATCTGTGGGCAAATTCAATACAGGTAATTCCCCGCCCAATTTTTGTTGCCAATAGTTCCATAGTTTTTCTCCTTTTTGTCCTTCTACTAACTCCTTTTGCCAACTAACATAATCTTGATAAGAATACTGTAGTGGTGGTAAGGATGCCTCAAGTCCATTTAGTTGAGCTTGGTAGAGTTGTTGCAGCTCTTTAGCAATTAAATTGTATGACCAACCATCTGAAACAATGTGGTGTACTGTCAGTAACATAATATGGTTTGCTTCCGAGCAAGTGAACCACCTAACTCGCATCACTGGTTCTGTTTCTAGGTTAAAAGGATGTCTGTGAGCTGCAACTACCTTTTTATTTAACTCCTCTTCACTCCAACTAGAAGCATCTATCTGTAAGAAGTCTAACTCTTGATGTTGATGTAGTTGTTGGATTGGTTGTTCGCCCAACTTCGGGAATGTACTCCGTAGCAACGGATGCCTTTCCCTTAGAGCTTGAAAAACTTGTTGCCAAATAGTTATATCTACTTTGGAGTAGATCCTAATCGAAAATGACACATTATAATTATGGCTCTGGGGTGATAGCTGCCACACAAACCAGAGACCTTTTTGACCATAAGACAGGGGATGAACTTGGCATATATCTGGATTTTCCTTTAGTAACCGTAAGATTTCTGGTTTGTACTGCTTTAGTTGGGCAATAACATCAGTGGTCAGTACTTCTTGGGAACCTCCAGTTCTTAACTTTTCTCCATCAGTCCATAATTTAACCCCTTTGAGAGAAAGGTCTTGTAAGAATTCAATTAAGTTCATAGTTCTACCTCTATCCAGTTATTTTCTTTAATGTTATCTGTGCGATCGCTTTCAGTTATTTGTTCATTGAGTTCATTTGAGAGAGCAGCAATGGTGATTCCTTCCATAAATTTTATAATTGGAACATCCACTCCTAACTCACTTTGAATTTTATTTCTTAGCTCGAGTGACATTAGAGAGTCTAATCCCACTTCATTTAAAGGTTTGTGTATATCGATTAGATGATTTTTCCTAGCTAATACTCGAGCTGCTTCATTTTGGATATGAGAAATTAATATCTTTTCTCGTTCCATGAAGGAAACTGATTTTAATTGTTCTAAAAGGGAATTATCTTTTGTAGCTGTAGCTGCTGAAACCAACCCTGATAACAATGGCATTTTTTCCAAACCAGGTACTTGTGTCAAAAACTGTGACCAATTCACCGGAAACACCCCTACCTGACTTTGAGACCTTGATAACAAGTTCTCCAATACCACCATTCCTTTCTCTGGCTGAATTGTCTTCATGCCACTACTTTCCATACGACTCTGATGCTGATTCCCTAAACGCGCTGCCATTCCTCCTGTTGCCCATGCTCCCCAATTAATACTCAACCCTGGTAAACCCAAACTACGGCGATAGTGGGCCATTGCATCCATAAAAGCATTGGCAGCAGCATAATTTCCCTGACCAGAATTCCCCAACATCGAAGCCATAGACGAGAAGCAAACAAAGAAATCTAAGGGTAAATCCTGAGTTAGTTGATGTAAATACCAAGTTCCTGACACCTTGGGAGCCATAACCTTCGTAAACCCATCCCAGCTCATCTTTTGTAATACTCCGTCATCCAACACCCCAGCAGCATGAATTACTCCTTTAAGTGGAGGTAACGACCCAGATATCCCCTCTAAGATTTTGGTAACAGACTCTTGAGTAGAAATATCTCCTAACAACACACTTACCGTAGTTCCTGCTGCTTCTAACTCCCCTAGAATTTTCCCTGCAGTTTCATTTGGACTCCGACGCCCAGTTAATACTATATGCTTAGCTCCCTTTTTCACCATCCATTTGGCTACTTCTAGGCCTAAAGCTCCTAAACCTCCTGTAATCAAATAAGTTGCTTCTGCTTTGATAGACTGTTGACTTTCTAATATGGGCAATTTTTCTTGTTCTACTAATCTAGCTACATGGCGTTTTCCTTGTCGATAGACTACTTGGTCTTCAGCATCAGCAGCACTTAACTCTTGCAGTAGCATTTGTACTTCCCCAGCAATGCTAGCATTCTCCGGATCCAAGTCGACACGGTGACATCTCAACTCGGGATGCTCCCACCCAATCACCAGACCCAGACCCCACAAAGGAGATTGCTCCACATTTATGTTAGTTGACTCGGTTACACATTGAGCACCCTGGGTTACCAACCACAGAGGAGGTACTGCATTGAGCACTTCGACTAGAGCTTGGACTAGGTGCAGTGTACTTCCACAGACAAGCTCTTGGGCTTGCTTCAAATCTTGGGAATCACTAAGTAGACTCCACAAGTGAACCACACCTTGTAGTTTAACTCCCTGCTCAACTATCTTCTCCAATAATTTTTGGAAAGATTCCTTTTGAGTAGGACAAACTTGGTAGTGATGTTCCTTCAGATACCGAAAATCCTCTCCTGCCGATACCACAACAAACCGCTGTCCACGTTGAGCCAGAGAATCTGTAAGTTCCTCTGTCCAAGCTCCCTCAGGCACAAACAACAACCAGATACCCGATGCTGTCAGGGAGGCTACTGTCCCCTTCATCTCTGAGCGTTGCCACTGTATCTGATACAGCCAATTACTTATATCTGACTGTAAACTCTTCAGAAATAGCTGACTCGGAGCTCGCTTCACCGTAAAACCGTCAATACGACCGAACGCCTTGCCTGTTTCATCAAGTAAATCAATATCATAGGCGCGAGTTTGCAATTGCTTGTTGATGCGGGGGAGTTGCTCAACATAGGCATAGAAGCGATGCGGCGCTGGACGGGAGAGCCTCATTCCCTCAATCCGCCATGGAGCCCAAAAAACACCTGATTCAGAGCCCGAATCCCACATAATATCTGCCGTTAGACGTGTGCAAGCATCAATTAGCACTGGGTGGAGCGGTTCCCCAGCTAACTGGGATAAGAGCGCCTTTGGGACTTCAATTTCGCTGAGGGCAGTCTCCTCACCCACCCATGACCGTCGGACAGCCTGTAACATTGGGCCATAAAATAGGGAGACACTGGCGTAGATATCAGTGAGGGTATCAGTGTTCACCGGTCGCAGCCGCTCACATAGGGCAGGAATATCTATGGTTAGAGTAGACAGTGGTGACGAATTATTCTGAAGGGTAATACTAGCGTGCTGTCGCCATTCATCCTGCTTGACAGCATCTCGACTGAAGATTTGCACAGGTTGTTGGCCAACATCGTTGGCGGGGTGAATCACTAGCTGTGTTTCCCGTGTGGTGTTGGTATCAACGAGAAATAGTGGTTGCTGGAAGTTGACATCCTCAACTGCCGCTGGCACTCCAACCGCTGCTAAGGTCATGGCAATATAACTCACACCTGGAATGACTGCCATGTTGTAGACGCGGTGATCGCCAATCCACGGATGGTTGCTCAAGTTGATGTGCTGGTGATAAACCATTTGCCCCATTGAGGCTAACTCCAGCTTACTCCCCAACAAAGGATGTACTTGTTGACCAGACAGCACAACAGGCTTGAGAGTTTCTATCCAATAACGTTCCCGTTGGAATGGATATGTGGGTAATGCTACTTTCTGACGATTATAATCAGAGTCAAACCCTGACCAATCTATTTTGGCTCCTTTTACATACAATTTTCCTAAGCTTGATAGCATT
>NZ_JAAHIG010000470.1:0-6187 GCF_010692305.1 Moorena sp. SIO4G3
TCCCATGTTGATCGCGATCGCTTCTGGAAAGATGGTGGGGTAACCATATCTCGTGTGCCCCGTGCTAAGGGTAATGAAGCGGATATGGTGTATGTGGTCGGTATTGATAATGTTGCCAGGAACGAGAGTGATGTCAGTTTGCGTAACCAGCTATTTGTAGCATTAACTAGGGCGCGGGGCTGGGCAAGTGTCAGTGGAGTGGGTGACTATCCCATGTATAGCGAAATCCGCCAGGTCATTGAGAGTGGTGATACCTTCACCTTTACCTACAAGCGACCTCTGAAGCGGGATATTGGTGACCTTGAAGACAGTTAACTGTCACCAGTGTTCAACTTCGGAATAGGGAACAAGAATCCCCCCTGTTCCCTTTTTTCTGTGCCTGTAAACTATCAGCTTATGGGCATAGCGCAGGCTTTGCGAACAGCTGTTGAATAAAAAAGGTAAGCATTCGTTTAATCTCAGTTACGGAAAGCACCTCAGAGGTTGTCTGAGAAGTCTCATTTGCTACATCCAAGCCCCCTCCCCCAATTTTGCGGTGCGACCCAAGGGCGATTTACTCGCCCATTGGAAAGCGCACCGGAAGGGACTTTTAGAAGCAAATTGACTCTTGTTCCCCCCAAGCGAGCAATCCCTCGCTTGGGGGGCTAGGGGGGCAAAATTCAGTATAAAAAAACTTTTCAGATATCCTCTCAAGTAGCGTGAGCCATTCGCGTAGCGTGGCCAAGGCTGACGGCTGACAGCTGACGGCTGATAGCTTACCTCTGACTTATTGGCTAAACCCTTAATTTTTCGTTTCAGTGGGTAAGTCCTATCCTTTGAAATTATTGCCAGGATGGCCACATAATTACGTGAAATAGTTCTTTATTAATTAATATAGCCCTGTAGTTATTGATGTACACCTAACTATAGGTAATTTTTATTTATTTTTGTTTATGAGCTGGTCTAACCACTAGTAATACTAAAAATCAACATTACTATCTAAATACAGTTTACCTATTTTATTTTTGATTAAACTAGTTTGCTTAATCAGGTAGATGCTTTGTGTTTAATAATTAGGGATTTTGAATACTTTTTTAATCAACCAATTTTATTGCTTATAAAATTATAAAACAAACAGATAATACTCACTATAGCAGGGTGCATCTTATAAAAGCTGTTTGAGCCGGTGGTGCGTTACGGGGTGGGCTATTTCAACGCTGGCAAAGAGGCGGAAAATCAGGGCAATCCCACCCCTGAAGCACCACTAGCAAAATTTACTGTTCCCGATTCCCGATTCCCGATTCCCGATTCCCGATTCCCGATTTATTTTTTATTTAAAACCCAACTATAAATACTAAATTTAGTCATGACAAATTCTATAAAACTATCACCAATTAGTACCTTTGAAACCGGTATATTTGACGATGGTGCTGCGGAAATTCCTGCTTATGACCCCAGCTCACAACGCCTGTTTGTAGTCAATGGCGCTAATAATGCCATTGATGTACTGAATCTGAGCGATCCTACTAATCCTAACAAAATTACTGAAATTAGCCTCAATGATTTTGGGGGAGGTACCAACAGTGTTGCGGTGAATAATGGTATTGTTGCCGTAGCAGTTGAAGATGAAAATACACAGAATCCTGGTCAAGTTGTTTTCTTTAACACTGATGGCAATTTCTTGAATGCCGTAACTGTTGGAGCGCTACCTGATGCATTGACCTTCACCGCTGATGGTCAAAAAGTGTTAGTAGCTAATGAAGGAGAACCCAATAATGAATTTACCGTTGATCCAGAAGGGTCTGTTAGTATTATCGACATCTCTGGAGGGGTTAAGCAAGCTACTGTTACTAACGCTGACTTCAAAGCATTTAATCCTCAAATCGAGCAATTGCAAGAGCAGGGAGTACGTATCTTTGGTCCCGGTGCTACCGTAGCCCAAGACTTAGAACCTGAGTTCATTACCGTGTCTGAAGATTCCCAAACAGCCTGGATTACCCTGCAAGAAAATAATGCCTTAGCTGTGCTAGATATCAATCGTGGCGAAATTACTGATATCTTGCCCTTAGGATTTAAAGACCACAGTCTTCTCGGTAATGGCTTTGATGCTAGTGATCAAGACGATGGGATTAATATCCAGAATTGGCCGGTTTTCGGAATGTTCCAGCCGGATGCGATCGCATCATTTCAGGTAGACGGCAAAACCTTCCTAATTACAGCTAACGAAGGGGATAGCCGGGACTTTGAGGGCTTTAGTGAAGAAGCCCTAGTGGGAGACCTTAACCTAGATCCCCATGCTTTCCCCGATGCCGCTGAACTCCAACAAGCTGAAAACCTGGGTTCTTTGATAGTGACAAACACTTTAGGGGATACAGACGGTGACGGTGATTTTGATCAGCTTTTTGCCTTCGGGAGTCGTTCCTTCTCGATCTGGGATGAATATGGCAATCAAGTTTTTGACAGTGGCGATGACTTCGAGCGCATCACTGCCGAATTTCTCCCTGATGACTTTAACTCCGACAATGACGCCAACAACTCCTTTGATACCCGCAGCAATGACAAGGGACCGGAACCCGAAGGAGTGGTAACAGGAGTAATTGATGGACGCACCTTTGCTTTTATTGGCTTAGAGCGTATTGGTGGAATCATGGTCTATGACGTGAGTGACCCCACTCATCCTACCTTTGTGCAATACATCAACAACCGGGATTTTAGCGGTGATGCTGCGGCGGGAACAGCAGGAGACCTTGGGCCAGAAGGATTGACCTTCATTTCCGCCGAAGATAGTCCCAATCGCAGACCTCTGTTGGTAGCAGCCAATGAAGTTAGTGGCACGACCACCATCTATGAAATCGACTCAATCCTTCCCGATCAAAGCATTGTGGGAGATGACGGGGATAACAAACTAGTTGGTACTGAAGAAGATGATATCATTAAGGGTCTCGAAGGCAATGACACCATTCATGGTGACCGAGGTGATGACTTAATTCAGGGAAACCAAGGCAATGACATCCTGAGGGGAGGTCGGGGTCATGACGACCTTGATGGTGGCAGTGGCAATGACATTCTTAGGGGGGGTCGAGGTGATGACGACCTTGACGGTGGTCTAGATAACGACTTTCTCCAAGGGGGAAGGGGTAATGATATCCTAAATGGTAATCATGGTGATGATACCATTAAAGGGGGTCGCCATGATGATATCCTAGATGGTGGCAGTGGCGATGATATCTTAAATGGTGGTCGTGGCAGTGATGTCATGACTGGTGGTGAAGGCTATGATCACTTTATTTTTAAACAGAATAAAAGTCTATTACCCGGTGAATTTGATGTGATCAAGGACTTTGAGGTAGGTGTCGATAAAATTGAATTCCAGGGTTGGGGCAATATTGATCCTCAAGAGTGGTTGAATTCGGTTATCTATGACGGTCGGATAACTAACACCGAAGATGGGACTTTGTTTAAGGCCAATGATGGTGGAAAAGTTCTCATAGAAGGAGTGAGTGTAGAGCAGCTCAGTGCCTCAGATTTCAACTTCACCTGAAAAAGCCATGGATGGCATACCTATTGATCCCACTAATTTTGGCAAAATTGGTAAAATTTTGTGAATTTAGCCAATTTGGCAACATCCCTAGCTTGTTATGTTGTCTCATTGTAATTGTTCTGAGTTAGGGTCGTTTATTTTTATGAATGTTACTCCTTCAACAACAGAATGTTAGATATAGCTAGTCAATGGGAACTATAAGTTCATAAACCTGAAATTCATCCAGGGTGCATCTACTTTTTTTCAGGTTTTTTTCAGGATACTTTTTTCGGTAAATCTCCTGAGTCAGCTAGTCAAAGACAGAGTAAACTATGTTCCGAAAGGCTGTAACCACAATCGCCCTGATTGGGATCCTAATTCCCCTATGGGGTTGTCAAAATCAGAGCGAATCTCAAGCTAAAGAAGTGATTGTGCTAGGGGACATTGCGTTGAATCCATCCAGAAAGCAACGTTTTCAAGGAGTTGCTGATTACCTGGCAGCTAATTTAGGTCAGGCAGGAATTGGTCAGGGGGAGGTCAAAATTGCTTCCGATCAAGAAACCATGGCGCAATGGATAAAATCTGGTGAAGTGGATCTATACATGGATAGTCCTTATCCAGCCATGTATATGGTTAACCAAACTGGTGCTAAGGTAATCCTGCGCCGCTGGAAGAAGGGTGTTGCTGAGTACAGTACTATATTTTTCGCCCGCCAAGATAGTGATCTGAAATCTCTGGAAGACTTAAAAGGCAAAATGCTTGCCCTAGAGGTTCCCTTCTCCTCCTCAGGTTATATGTTTCCTCTATCTCATCTGATTAAATCCGGTATGAATCCAGTGGAGAAGGGGGAAGCCAATCATCAGGTGCCTAAAAATCAGGTGGGGTATGTTTTTGCTGGTGATGACCTCAACACTGTGCGCTGGGTATTGAGCAAAAATGTTGATGCTGGTGCTACTGACAGTGAAACCTTTGCAGGATTGCCAGAGAGTCAACGGTCACAGCTAGTGGTGTTGGCAGAAACCGAAAAGTTTCCTCGACAGGTGGTAGTTGCTGCACCAGATATGGATCCTAAGGTACTTGAGGAAGTCAAAGAAGTACTAATGAAAATGCATAATAACAAAGAGGGTCAGGAAATTTTGCAGAAATTCAAAAAGACTGCCAAATTTGATCAATTTCCCCAAGAACCAAAAGCAGCTTTAGCACAGATGGAAGAGTATTATGAATTGGTGCAGGCACGGGATAAGTAATCTAGAAGTTGCTGAATGATGGCGTCAGGTCGTTATTGCTCCTAAGGTTGATTAGGAAGAGTGCTATCTTTGATGCAACTTGGTATTAAGAAATATTCCATGCGAATTTTACAAATCGTCCCATCGATTTCCCTGGTATATGGTGGTCCGAGTCAAATGGTAAAGGGACTATCTCAGGCTCTGGCATCTCAAGGGGTAGCAATTACAGTACTAACTACTAACTCTAATGGGGATGCTGGTCAACCCCCTTTGGATGTACCCCTGGATCAACCAGTAGAACAGGATGGTTATCAGATCAGATACTTCCGTTGCTCTCCCTTTCGCCGCTATAAGTTTTCCCTGGGCTTATTACGCTGGCTATGGCAACATGCCTCAGAATTTGACCTTGCCCATATCCATGCCTTATTTTCCCCAGTCAGTACAGCAGCGGCTACCATCGCCAGAAAAAAGGGATTACCCTACCTATTGCGTCCCTTAGGTACCCTTGACCCAGCGGATTTGCGGAAGAAACAACAGCTAAAGCGCATCTATGCCGCACTGTGGGAGAAACCGAATTTAGCTGGAGCAGCTGGTATACACTTTACCAGTCCACAGGAAGCTAAGATTTCGGAACGTTTTGGGACAGCATCCCCTGATATCGTGATTCCCTTAGGAGTAACGCCGCCAATCCAGCAACAACTCCAGCAACAACTAGCTCAAGCACGTACTGAATTGAAGATTCCCCATGACCAACCCTTAGTGTTGTTTATGTCTCGTATTGACCCGAAGAAGGGATTGGATTTACTTATCCCAGCTCTAGAGAAGCTCTTAAACGAGGGACTCCAATTTCACTTTGTCTTGGCAGGAACTAATCCTCAAGACCCAAGTTATGAAAATAGTATCATAGAGCAGATCAAGGCTTCAACTCTATCATCAAATACTACCATTACTGGTTTCGTGACTGGTGACTTGAAAGCAGCATTGTTAAAGGATGCAGATGTATTTGTCCTGCCATCTTACTACGAAAACTTTGGGATTGCGGTAGCGGAAGCGATGGTGGCTGGGACAGCAGTGGTGATTTCTGACCAGGTCCATATTTGGGAAAACGTCAAAGATGCTGAAGCAGGATGGGTAAGTCCTTGCGAGGTTCAGGCTTTGACTAGACAGTTACGGGAAGCCCTGCAAAATAAAGAGGAATGCCAACTGCGGGGAGTCAAGGCTCAGGAGTATGCTTTAAAGCACTATAGTTGGAATGCGATCGCACAACAAATGATTCAGGTTTACGGTCAAATTAGTCATTAGTACCCCTACGGGTACTGTCAAACCCCCGATAAACCAAGCAAAATAGATGTATCATCGATCAAACAAACGGTAAAACACATTTCGCGCGTCAGAGATGATATGAACAAATGTCTCTCTTGTGTGTGCATGGTGACATTATGTTTCTTACTTCCAGTTTTAC
>NZ_JAAHIG010000471.1:0-6149 GCF_010692305.1 Moorena sp. SIO4G3
AAAGGGCAGGGTTTTCACCTGCATCCGTAGGATAGTTAGAACTTTTTGAGGTGATTAACCTCGCGAGTCCCCTAGCTTATACCCCTCCAGTTTCTGGAGGCTCCTAGCTAGAACGAGCCGCACTCATAGTACCAGTATGTTTACTGGTCTTTGAAGTAGAGCTAGAAAATCCACGTTTGTCGAGGTCAGTTCCGTACCCCGGCTGTTTTCCTAAAGCCGCATTGAACATTACCATTGTGCTTGTTTTATCTCTATCAAACTCAAACCCACAAGCGTCACACACGTGATATCTATTCGACAGTTCAGCCCAGTTTTTGTGAACTTTTCCACACTCTGGACAACGCTGAGACGGTTTTAATTGTCTAGTCGGTAGTTGAAGGACAATTCCACCTTTGAGTTCAATTTTGTAGGTCAGCATTTTATTAAGAGTGCCGAACCCCACATCTAAAATGGATTTGTTCAATCCAGCTTTTTGCTTCTTTCTTTTTGACCCTTTTTTGGCTTTTCGGGTCATTCCTTTCGTATTTAGCTTTTCAGTTACGCCGATGTCATAACGACTAGATAGATCTGACGTAACCTTGCGATGCAGCGCGGTCTTGGGGGTTTCCCCCATGAGCGACTGCATCAAGACGTGTTGCCAATCTTTGCGTGCTAATCCAACTTTTCTCTTTAACTGAGATTCCTTTTTGTTCGCCTTCTTCCAACGTTTAGACGCTTTTATACCTTTTTTGAAATTGGGAGCCTGTTTCCTTCGCTTTTCTTTACCAGCTGCTTTTACTTTAGGTTCTAGAGTTTTACTAAAACGCTGATTGGCTATCTCCTCGAATTCACTGCCATTGAAAGCCGTGATAGCTGTTTCGGTTCCCAAATCATAAGCTACGATCTTTTCGTAATCCAAGTTGGATTCTGAGCCATATTTAGGGTCAGGAGCTTCTACTTTAACAGTTATTGAAGCATACCAGGTATTTGTATTTGGTTTATGCGTAATAGTGAGAGTTGTCGGCGTCCCCCAAAACTTGGCCTGTCCACGCATTTTTATAGTTAGACCAAGGTCATTTAATGTTAAAGTGCCATTCTTTCCGTCAGTGTTAGCCCTCCAACCAGCTTTACTGGGATAAGTCCATCCAGAATATTTTCGGATCGGTTTATATTTTGGGACTCCACCTAACCCTTGAAAAAAACGATTGTAGGCTAGATCTACTCTTTTTAAAGTAGCCTGCAAAGAAGTACTGTATAACTCTTTGTACTCTGGCCAGCACTTCTTAAAGTCAGGTAAGCAATTTTGTTGATCGAAATACCCTATTGATTTTTTATTAGCCTTCCATTCATAGCGACGATGCTCCGAAGGAGCCGCCAAGGGCGAACGGCTATCCCAGCATTGTAAAGTAACTGATGAAGTTTTCTGGCATAAAACATCTTTGATTTTGCTGTTTTATTAGGATAAAGCCGGAACGTTTGTCTGAGAGTCGCCATGAATATAATCACCTCCTTGGTCTCTGTGTTTACCGTCTACTATACTAGTATTATAGTATAGTAGACGGTAAATAAAAATGTCAAGCATTGAGGCTAGAAAATCTCAAAAAAGGACGAGAGGAGCACCTGCTCATTATGATGAACTAAAGAAGAAACATGGAGTCTGGCTTACGGATACTACATGGAAGTGGTTACAATTATCAGCTAAAGATTCTGGAGTAAGCGTTGGAGAGTATATAGAAAGCTGGGTGAGGAGACAAATTTCTGGTATTTGAGAGGGCTATCCATCCTAGAGACGAAACCTTAGGATAGTGGAGCCTTAATCAAAAAGTTTTAACCCTTTTATGCATAGCCGACTAACCATAAAGGCTCCACTATCCTTACGGTAACTTCAACACCTGAACGTTCGCGTAGCGTGGCCTACGGCCAGGTGGGAGAATTTCGCCCCCTCAAACTCCCCCATACTTGTTAAAATTAATCGGTTCTCCCATTGATCAATGTTTTGTCTGTGACCAGCAAAGACAGGAAAATAAGTAATGGCAAAAACACGATTGCCCAGCCAATTCCTAAAGCCCAGGCTGGGTATCCTTCATAGGGAGTCCTAATATCTTTTGAAAACTGGGTTGCCAGCAAAGCGACTAAAGCCATAGGAATCAGGTATTTTATAGAAAAATTCCACCATTTACCAACCGTCCAATCACTAACTTGGTTCATGTATCGTCGTAGCT
The DNA here is from genome assembly GCF_010692305.1 of Moorena sp. SIO4G3. NCBI lineage: Bacteria > Bacillati > Cyanobacteriota > Cyanophyceae > Coleofasciculales > Coleofasciculaceae > Moorena > Moorena sp. SIO4G3. The sequence goes on from NZ_JAAHIG010000471.1 coordinate 2,202, forward strand.
TTTCCGCACCATACAACCATCCCACTAGGATAGATTGGAAAATAGCTACCAACATCAAGTTATAGTTAGTAACAAAATGATCTACAATATCTAAAATGTATAATCCAGCTCTGGTAGTGTAAATAATTCCAGCAATAAATCCCCCTAAACAAACCCCAATTGAAACCTTAGCAACATTTCCTTGTTGTTGTTTGTCCAGGATAGTCGCATTCAAAGCTTCTACTAGGGAAAAAGCGCTGTCGATGCCTAGGGAAAGCAGCATCACAAAAAACAGCAGACTGAATAGCCAAGGCAAGGGCATCAAGCTTAAAGCTTCCGGGAAAACCACAAACGCTAGACCAGGACCAGAAGCAGCCAGCTCTGCCAAGGGGGTGTTGGTAACTCCTGCCATATATCCCAAGATTCCGAACACCACAAAACCGGCAAATAAGCTGATACCACTGTTGATCAAGGCAGTTAACCAGGTATCTTTAGCAATGTCATCCTCTGAGTTCTTGTAGCTAGCATAAGTCACCATAATTCCAAATCCCAGAGATAAGGTAAAGAAAATTTGTGAGAATGCAGCTGTCCAGACTTCCGGGTCAACTAATGCACTCCAAACCGGAGTAAGATACAGTCTCCAGCCATTGAGGAAACCTGGTAACGTTACTGCGCGTAATAGCAATACTCCCAGTAAAATAATTGGAAGTGGCACGCTGTAGACAACGACTTTTCCCACACTGGTCGTGCCTTTCCAAACACAGAAATAAATCAAGACCCAGACTACAACTAGGGACCATAAGATTGGCCAGTTGATACCACCTAATACGTTGACCCCATCGCTGATTTGCAGAACACTATCAAAGAAGTAGCTTTTAGCATCACTCGACCACTTGACCCCAAAGGATGCTAGAAAGTAAATCAAGCTCCAGCCCATGACAACTGCATAATAGGAGACAATGATAAAGGCTGACATCAGGGCAAACAGACCGAGACTGCCGAAATTGGGGTGTAATTTCCTAAATGAGCCTATGGCTCCCCGTTGCATTTTTTGTCCTACCGCAAATTCCAGCATCAACAGTGGAACCCCAATTAGGACTAAAGCGATCAGGTAAGGGACTAGAAATGCTCCCCCACCGTATTTCCCAGCTAGGTAGGGAAAGCGCCACACATTGCCTAAGCCAACTGCAGAACCTACTGCTGCGAGGAGAAATACTGTTCTTGAAGCCCAACGTTGACGAGCCATCTACAATTTCCTCTATCTTCATAGTTCATGCTTCATACTTCATCCTTGATACTTCATCCTTTACAATTAATCCTTGATACTTCATACTTCTTTAAATTATTGCCATGGGTTTGCTTATTCCATCACAGGTTTTAGGGAGTCGGGAGTCGGGAGTCGGGAGTCGGGAGTCGGGAGTCGGGAGTCGGGAATAGGGAAAAAATTATCTGTATCTCATTACTATGATCAACTTTTATAGCGTTTATCGCAGTTATAATATAGGGTCTTATTTGACGTTGATTTCCTGTTAGGTGCGCTTTCCGCATCTAATTATTAAATTCGCCACGGGTCGCACCTCTTGATGCAGCGGATCGCTATTCCCTATTCCCTGTTTCCAGATCCGCTGTTCCCTAAAATCCAGAAAATTTTACCTCATAGCTATGATAATTGCTATAGGTTTACATCTCAAATACAAACCCTATATTTCACTTCAAGGTGCTTGGTAACTTTACGCCCAGGACTATCGCTCTTCCTGCCATAAACAAAGATAAAGCTAACCAAAGAAGATGAACATTTTGAAACTGCCAAGACGCCACAGCCATAGGGGCAAATCCCACCACCAAGGCGATTACAGTAGAATTACGTAAGGTCTTTCCTGCCGCTAAGCCCAGAAAATAACCATCCAGCATAAACGCAATGGAACCAAACCCTAACACCAGGAGTAACCAAGGAACATAGATAGTAATAGATTCGATCACCTCAGTGTGGTTTGTTAACAGCCCAAAGAGTGTCTGGGGAAACAGGATAAACAGGAAAGCAAGGTTAAGTCCCAATAGCAAACTGCTTCCTCCGACAATTTTCAATAAAGGGACTAACTGCTCTTTTGCTCCCTGACCTTGTAAATTACCCGTCAGAGTTTCAGTAGCAAATGCCAATCCATCAATAAAATAAACAGCCAGCATGAACACCTCTAATATTAAAGCATTTTCTGCCAAGATTGTGGTACCCAAAGCTGAGCTCATATTGGTAAAAATAGACAAGGTAAAAATAATCGCTAAGGTTCTAATAAAAAGATTACTATTTAGGGTAAAAGTAGCTATTATTTCCGACAAGTTCCAAATTCGCCTCGCTACTGATATTAGCTCTTGCCACTGGATTTCTCGCGTCACTAAAACTAGTCCCACTAAAACCATCACGTATTGACTAACTGCTACGGATACTCCAGCGCCAGCGCTTTCCCAACCCCAGCGAATAATAGTAAAGTAATCGCAAACTATATTAGCGGTGTTACCGATAATGGACAGCAGCAAAACCTTACCACTCATTTCTCTACCGAGAAACCAACCAATGATTACGAAATTGAGTAATGTTGCAGGAGCTCCCCAAATTCGAGCATTAAAATAGGCAATACCAGAAAATTTTACATCTGGTGTAGCACTTAACAGAGCAAATCCCAGCTCTCTGAGAGGATAGTGTAAACTTAAGATAAGTACACCTAAAATCAGAGCAATTAAGCCATTACGAAGTCCCACCAGCAACATCGCATCTCGGTCATTTCGTCCAACGGCTTGAGCGGTTACCCCAGTAGTTCCCATCCGTAAAAACCCCAAACTTTTGTAGATGAAGTTAAACAGGATAGTAGCGATTACGACTCCAGCTAAGTGGCGGATTTGATCTAAATGACCCAAGAAAGCCACGCTGATTAAACCCGCAAGGGGTACGGTCAGATTAGACAGAATATTGATGATCGCCAATTTCCAGAAGCGATAGAGCACATTGTCTTGGTTTGAGCAAGTAAAAGTCATCAATTAACCTTAATAGTTAGGGCATTTTTAATGGTAAAATAAAGGTGTTTTAACCTTTATTATTAAGTCAGATTAGTGGCTTGATTAAATAGTATAGCCAATCCTATTTTTATAGTTAGAGATTAATAGATATAGATTAATCGACTATAATATAAAGAATGTACGCCGAACCTAACCGTAAAGATAAAACTGATGATTGATTTAAGGATTTTAAAAAAATCCCCTATAAAGGATATCATATAAAAAGTGTAAAGACTAGTTGCCAGATTAACAGCAAGGCACTTGCACAAGCTAAAATCAATAAGCTGTTAATTTTTAACTACTGACGGCGGAAACTAAGCATGAGTAAAGTCAAGACGATTCAAAAACTACACGCGGAATGGGTGACATCAGAGAACTTTCAGCCCTACGGTCAAGTCATCTTTGCCAGTGAAGACGGCAAACCCTATGATAACGATGATGCTCAGTTAAACCTCGAAAATGGGATATCCCGGTTTTATATCATGCGGCTACACCACAACGGTCGTAAGTTTGATAAAATAACTCGCCACGTCCAATGTACTCAGTGTCTCGGTTCTCTAGAAGGCAAAGACTGGTTCATGGCTGTAGCTCCTCCCACTCAGGATGACCGACCCGTTTTAGAAGATATTGCGGCTTTTCGGATTCCAGGTAACTGCTTTATTAAATTAGAAGTAGGAACTTGGCACGCTGGTCCCTATTTTGACCAAGAATTTATAGATTTCTACAATTTGGAACTTGCTGATACCAATGTCGTAGATCATTTTACCCATGATTTTCTAGACAGCCATCAGTTACAGTTTGAAATTGTTATAGCAAAGGGAGCAGGGAGTAGGGAGCAGGGAGTAGGGAGTAGGGAGTAGGGAGTAGGGAGTAGGGAGTAGGGAGTAGGGAGTAGGGAGTAGGGAGTAGGGAGTAGGGAGA
>NZ_JAAHIG010000472.1:0-6138 GCF_010692305.1 Moorena sp. SIO4G3
TAGGTTTGATGTACTAGAGCCTATTAACCAATAACCAACCAAATAACCTACCCTGCACTGGACACTAAAGGTGAACAACCCATTAACTTACCCTACACTGGATGTCAATGGGGAATAACCAAATAAGCTTCATCCCTAGGATCGATTGCTGAGTTCTTCACATTTTGTTACAAATGTAGAAGTAACTCTCGCAGGATGCAAGATGGTTATGTTAGGTGGCTTCACCGGTACAAATAATTCTGGCACCGACTGGGGTGAACAGCTGCTCAATACTGTTGCCAGCAAGACCATTCGCCACCTGTTTACCACAAGCGAATCGGTAGATGTGTCTGTGCGCTGCTATCCCTCTAGCAAATTGCTACAAGGTAGCATCGACAGCTTCAAAATGAGTGGTCGTGGTTTAGTGATTCGTCGGGAGTTCCGGACAGAAGAGATGTCCTTTGAAACCGATGCTGTTTCTCTGGATTTCAGCTCAGTGCTTCAGGGTAAGATTTCTCTGAAGCAACCTACTCAAGCGATCGCTCAAGTTATTCTGACTGAAGTTGACATCAACCAATCCTTTAAAGCACAACTAGTTAGAAAGCGGCTGGAAAACCTTTCTACACCAGCGTTAACCGCACTATCTGGTGGTGCGCCGGTTTCCTTTAGTGAGGTGCAAGTTCAGCTGCAACCGAACAATGGTCTACGGTTATTTGCTAAGGCTGACCTACCCAATTACGGCATAGTACCGATTAGTATGACATCTACCATCGGAGTAGAGCGGCGACGGCGGATTTTGTTTAAAGACTCCCAGTTTCAAGCTAATGAAATACCAGAGTCGTTACAAGAGATATCTAAAACCTTGACAGTAGCCCTGGATGAGATCTTGAACAATATGGTGGATCTAGACCGCTTCAACCTTGATGGTGTCACTATGCGCATCAATCGTCTAGAGACCCAAGGGAAAAAGCTAGTTTTCAGTGGCTACGCCCAAATCGATCACATCCCGAATAATCCTTGACCGGTCAGCGGTCAGGGGTCAGCAGTCAGGGGTCAGCAGTCAGGGGTCAGCAGTCAGGGGTCAGCAGTCAGCGGTGCCCGTAGCCCATTAGCTGATAGCACCTCAAGTAGCCCATTAGCTGATAGCTGATAGCAGATAGCACCTCAAGTAGCCCATTAGCAGATAGCACCTCAAGTAGCCTGCGCTTCGCGCATTAGCTTACATAAAAACTCAGACAGGGGTTAAATTTCATCGGGATTAATACCCATCTGTCGTAACCGTTCTGCTAGTTGTTGAGCTCGTTGTTGAGCCAGTTCAGCTCGTTGTTGAGCCAGTTCAGCTCGTTGTTGAGCCAATTCCTTCTGTTGACGTTCTTGTTCAGCTCGTTGCCGTTGAAGTTCGGTTCGGTCTGCCTCAGTGGGAATCCAATTCCCATCTTGATCATACCAACGTAGCCACAACCGATTCAATCCCCGATATTGACCAAGCCATAGCCCTAGACCCAATTGCAACTCAGGGATCCAAAATTGGGAATTGTCTATGGTTTGGGGTTGATAGCTGCCGCCATCTAACTTAAAAATTCGCAATTCATTGCTGACTCGCTCAAAGGTGACATAGTAGGGAATAGCTAAAATCTGCTCGTACACTTCCCATTTGGTGGGTGGTTCTGCCGTTCGTTCACTGTAACCGAGGTCTTGATCTCTGGTGCTCGCCACAGAGCAACTCTATCGCCACAATTGGTCTGACCTCTTCTTGCCAGATCACATAACTCATTCTGAGCTCTCGTTCCTGGTAGAATCGGGAAATACCTACTACCGCAAACCAATCCGGTCGTTTGTACCAAGCGGTATGGTTGGGGTCATAATATAAATTTAAGTCACTGGCCACAAACACCCTTTCCCTGTCATAATTGGGAGGGCGAAATGTTTCACTACACAGTTGTGGTTGCCAACTATCAAATTCGTCAGGCAAACCCGGCTCCTCGGGATCTTCACTGGGTAAATCATACATGGTGGGCAGGGTTTCTTTGGCCGGATGAGGGAGAATAACCTGCTCAAATAAGGGTTTGGCAACAGACATGAGATGACCTCAATTTTTGTCCGACTCATGACTTTGATCTTAGCAACTGGCCAACTGATCGCGAGTGTAGGGAGATGGGGAGATGGGGAGATGGGGAGATGGGGAGATTTTGACCACTGTTCCCGATTCCCAGATCCGCTGTTCCCTACTCCCTACTCCCTGTTCCCTACTCCCTACTCCCTACTCCCTTTGCTCTATAATGACAAATAGACGAAAAAACAACTACCAATATCATGCTGGATTGGTTAGCAGTTTAAGGAATTTCTAGTGCCGGTGGCTATCTCGCCAAAGAGGTGATTACTCCCTTGGCCAAAGAAGCTCTAGAAGACTACACCAAAGACTTCTTCAAAGAATCCATCAAAGAGTATACCGGACTATCGGATCAAAATATCCAGAAAAAACTCTTGGGTAAAGCCTTAAAATAATTTATGGCTTTAGTGGAAGAAGAATTGGAAGATGCTGATTTATCTAAGCAAGAATTAAAACAGTATAGTAAACCTCTCAAGCAGTATTTTAAACATAAATCCATTAAAGCTATCCTGGGCAGTGCGTTCAAGTATGGCGGTCACGGAATAGATACCGATATATTAGCGAAGACTTGGATTGAGCTTGACTTATTAGAATTACCGGAAGGATTTGATTGGCACTATGTACTATATTGGTAAAAGCTATCTCAAGAAAGGAAAAAAGAATAACAATAATAAAGTAAAAAATATTATTTGGAAATCCGATCAGTTACGGCCTATCCGAGATTCCCAAACCTTGGAAGCGATCGCAGAAAACACTAAACCGGGAATTCCCCCAGATGTTGACTTAAGGAAATATCAGGAAGCACTCCTAGAGAGCTACGGTAATGTCAAATTGGATAGTTTGGATACTAGTGGCTGTGCTTATAATGAACTAAAACTATGGAATATATTTATCCCCCAAAATGTGCGAGAGGTTCATGACTTGATGCCGGAGGGGATTCATGAACTGCCTAAGGATGATTATCGAAAACTGCGAGAGAGTGGTGAACTAGATCAGGAAATTGACCAAAAGGAGTTGCAACGAGCTAAAGAGGTTTATTATCAACAGCCAATTCAATCCATATTGGATGTGATAAAGAACTCTCAAGGCTATCGCTATTTGGTGGTTTTAGGAGAGCCAGGCTCTGGTAAATCTACCTTGCTGCACTATTTAGCATTGGAGTGGGCAAGAACCGATCTAACGACTGAACGTTCTCTACGGATTCCGTTACTGATTGACTTACCCACTTATATCCGGAATCGCGATAGTGGACAGTGTCAGAATTTCTTGGAATTCTGCCATCAAAGTAGTGGAGCGATAGGTCATCTGAATCAAAATAAACTTGATGATCAGTTAAAGGCGGGTATTGTCTTCGTGATGTTTGATGGCTTGGATGAAGTGTTTGAGCCAGGGAAACGAGAGGATGTAATTACTGATATTCATCGCTTTACGAATAAGTATCCTAAGGTAAGAGTAATTGTGACATCTCGGGTAATTGGTTATAAACCCCAACGGCTACGGGATGCTGAATTTCGTCATGTTATGCTCCAAGACTTGGAGTCGGAACAAATTCAAACGTTTATCGAGCAGTGGCATGAGTTAACCTATACTGATCAAGTTGATAAAGTTAGGAAACAGGAGCGCTTACAAAAAGCCATTAAGACATGCTCTCGGATTCGACAACTGGCGCAAAATCCCCTATTACTAACCATGATGGCAATCCTGAACCACAATCAAGAATTGCCTCGTGACCGCTCTGAACTCTATAACCAATCGTCTCGCTTACTGCTCCATCAATGGGATGTGGAACCAGCATTACTAGAAGATAATGGTGTTGATCCGAAGACGATTGATTATCAAGATAAGCAACAGATATTGGGAAAAGTGGCATATTTCATGCAGGGTAATCAAGGGGGATTAGCGGGAAATCTGATTAGTGGGGAAGATTTAGAAAGAATTATCAAAGAGGAGCTGAAGTTACGGGAGGTTAATGACCCGAGAACCGTTGCTAAGGTAATGATTAGTCAGTTATGCACCCGCAATTTTATCTTTTGTTTCATGGGAGCAGATTACTACGCTTTTGTGCATCGGACATTTTTGGAATATTTCTGTGCTCGGGAATTTGTAAGGAAATTTGAGAAAAAGCAGGATATTTCCCTAGAACAGTTGAAAAATGAGGTATTTGGTAAGCACTGGCGGGATGAATATTGGCATGAAGTGCTGCAGTTGATTGTGGGCATGATTGATTCCCACAAAGGTGGAGAGATTATTGAGTATTTGATGGCACAAGGTGAAGTAGAGGATGATTTTAAGAATTTATTTCTGGCAGGGGATTGTTTATCTGAGGTTAGAAATCGGTATGAGATTAAATCAACGAATATTGGATTACTGAATCGCGTCAAAGACTTAATTCATTATGATCTAAATTCTACTGATAACAAGTATAGAGATGAGGCCAACTTAGTCCGTGATATTCGCACTAAAGCTGTTGTCGCAGTAGCCACCCATTGGCAAGACCACCGAGATACCTTAGGGCTACTTAAAAAATTGGCTCGCTCTGATACGGATTTGTGGGTGCGAGCTACAGCAATTGAACAGTTAGCTAAAAGTTACAAAGACCACCGAGATACCTTAGGGCTACTTAAAAAAATTGCTCGCTCTGATACGGATTTGCGGATGCGATTTAGAGCAATAGAACAGTTAGTGCAAGGTTACAAAGACCACAAAGATACCTTAGCCGTACTTAAAGACTTGGCTCGCTCTGATACGAATTTGTGGGTGCGAGTTAGAGCAATAGAACAGTTAGTTCAAAGTTACAAAGACCACAAAGATACCTTAGCCATACTTAAACAATCGGCTCGCTGTGATACTGATTCGGAGGTGCGAGTTAGAGCAATTGAAGAGTTAGCTCAAGGTTACAAAAACCACCAATATACCTTAGCCATACTTGAACAATCGGCTCGCTGTGATACTGATTCGGAGGTGCGATGTAGAGCAATTGAAGAGTTAGTTAAAGCTTACAAAGACTACATAGATACCTTAGACATACTTCAAGAATTGGCTCGCTCTGATACTGATTCGTGGGTGCGAGCTACAGCAATTGAAGAGTTAGTTAAAGCTTACAAAGACCACGGAGATACCTTAGCCTTACTTCAAGAATTGGCTCGCTCTGATCAAGATTGGCAGGTGCGAGTTAGAGCAATTGAGCAGTTAGCTAAAGCTTACAAAGACCACCAAGATACCTTAGCCCTACTTCAACAATGGGCTCGCTGTGATACTGATTCGGATGTCCGATGTAAAGCAATAGAACAGTTAGCTAAAGCTTACCAAGACGACCAAGATACCTTAGCCCTACTTCAAGAATTGGCTCGCTCTGATACTGATTCGTGGGTACGAATTACAGCAATAGAACAGTTAGCTAAAGGTTACCAAGACGACCAAGATACCTTAGCCCTACTTCAACAATGGGCTCGCTCTGATAGTGATTCGTGGGTACGAGTTACAGCAATAGAACAGTTAGCTAAAGGTTACAAAGACCACCGAGATACCTTAGCCCTACTTCAACAATGGGCTCGGTCTGATACTGATTCGAGTGTGCGAGTTACAGCAATTGAACAGTTAGCTAAAGGTTACCAAGACCACCAAGATACCTTAGCCCTACTTCAACAATGGGCTCGCTGTGATACTGATTGGCAGGTGCGAGTTACAGCAATTGAACAGTTAGCTAAAGGTTACCAAGACCACCGAGATACCTTGGCCCTACTTCAAGAATCGGCTCGCTGTGATACTGATTCGGATGTGCGATGTACAGCAATTGAACAGTTAGCTAAAGGTTGGAAAGACCAGCCTTGGTTATTTGAATTTTTATGCGATCGCGTAGCGTGGCCTACGGCCAATCGCGTAGCGGCTCTTTCAGAGCATCGCACTCTCCATAAACCCTTTGACCGTAAGGAAGACTGGGATGACAATCCTCGACAAATAGCCCTTAATGCCATCCTGGAATATTATCCTAAGCATTCCGAAACCCGATCCTTATTACAGGATAGAGCAAAGCATGACCCCGATCCTGA
>NZ_JAAHIG010000473.1:0-6106 GCF_010692305.1 Moorena sp. SIO4G3
TATAAGTAGGTAGGTGGCGGTAATTTTTATTACTTCTGGGTTGCTGTTAAATAGGGAGGCTAACCAAGGAGCTGTCGCAGCAAGAATCACTGTTACTAATACTCCCCAAAATAAGCAAAATAGGAAACTTAGACCCAAGGCTTGATGGACACGGAGGTACTTTTTCGCCCCCCAGTTTTGCCCTACAAACGGTCCAATGCTGGCAGACAGTGCCATTAGCACAATCTGGCTAAAGGATTCTATTCGTGAGGCAATACCAAAACCTGCTACTGCGATAGTTCCGTAACCGGCTAGCAACCCAGTGATCACACCAATAGATATGGGAAATACCATGGTGGTTCCAGCAGCAGGCAAACCCACATAGAGAATTTTTTTCCAGGATTCTAAAATTACTCTCAGTTTGGGCAGGTTGAAGCAAAGCATCTGGAGGCGATTGTTCAGAAACCACAAGGCTACAACTAAGGTGGTGGCACGGGAAATTACTGTTGCGATCGCTGCCCCTGCCAGTTCTAATCGAGGAAATCCTCCCAGTCCGAGGATTAATACTGGATCGAGGGCAATATTGACGAATGCAGCAACGGTCATTATCACGCTAGGAATAGCAGTATTGCCGGAAGCGCGGATAGCACTATTACCCACCATGGGGATAACCAGACAAATCATTCCCCAATACCAAATCTGCATGTAACTACGAATCAGTGGTAGCACATCGGCTTCAGCTCCTAAGGCGGTGAATAGGGGATCGATAGTGGCTAATCCCAGCAACGTGAACAGTGCTACTACTAGCAGGGACAGGGTTAGACTATCTGTTGTCAGTCGTCGCACTTTCTGGAGATCCCCCTCTCCAATGGCACGGGCAATCACAGAGGATGCTCCCACCCCTAATCCCATCGCTAAACTACCTAAAGTCATCACCACGGGAAAGGTGAAACTCATAGCTGCTAGGGGTTTGGTTCCCAGTTGTCCGACAAAATAGGTGTCAATTAGGTTGAAAGCAATAACTGCAAACACTCCCCAAATCATCGGTATCGTTAGTCGGGTTAGCTGGGAGCTCACCTTCCCTTCAATCAGGTTTTGCTTCATGGTAGGGCACAGTTTAATTAATCTTAATAAAATTTTACTAAATTTAATTGGTTTTGAGAATTTATCGATAGAAAGGGCAAGAGGATAAAGACAATAAATGGGTCAAAACCGGTAAATTAAGTAAATAGTTTCGCCTCATCCATAGTGTTTCTGATAGCTATGAGGTACAGAAATTTTTTTTCCTTATTACCTATTCCCTATTCCCTATTCCCTATTCCCTATTCCCTATTCCCTATTCCCTATTCCCTATTCCCTATTCCCTATTCCCTATTCCCTGTTCCCTTTGCTATAGCTTACTGCTTAAACTAATAGTTACAAAAAACTTATAAGGTTAAAAAAAAGCTTCTTTATGCTCAAGTAAGTTTGAACAAAAGCTTCTTTGTACTCTGGTTTAATATTACGAAAGGGGCTATAGGTAGATTCCCAGCAGAAAAGAGAATAACCATAACCATAGTTTTCGGCTATTTCTATCTGTTTTTTGAGTTCATTTATAGGCTTAGGGCGATAGAATTCTCCACTGTAGATACCTACCGCTACCGGAACGTAATAACTAGCTTCTCGTAAACCCGAAGATCTTAGAGTATTGATTACTTCTTGGCTGGTCTTGCGATAAATTTGGACAATCACTTCATCAATCAAGCCTTGGCGTAACCAATACAACCAATTTTGAGAATATTTTCTGTAGGAAAAACTTGGGGAATTGGGAGAAAGAGATATAATTAGGTTAGGGTTAATTGTTTTAACAGCTTGGGAAATTTTACGGGTTAATTCCGTCATCACTCTGGCGTGATTTCCAAATTGAGTTGGAATGCCCCAATGATCGTCTAGTTGAATACCATAGAGGTTAGGATAGTTCTTAGCCACTTCAGTAAATAAATTAATGAAGTACTGTTGAACATCTGGGTGGTTTGGATTTAGCCATAGATGTTGATCGATAGCTTTTTCTCCTGTTGATGTCTTTAGGAGCCAATCGGCATGCTGTTTAGCAAATTTTGAATTAAGATGAAGCATCATGCCATGCTCATACCAAGCATAGATTTTTAATCCTTGACGTTCACCTTCTTTAATGGCGGCTTTTAGGGGGTCGGTAAAGGGTAAGGTAATCCAGTTATTTTTGAGGGAATATTTACTAGAATAGGTAGTTCCACCATTATAAACATCAACGTAAATTCGATTAAAATTAAGACCAGATAACTCGTGAAATACATTGTCAGTTTGACCTATATAGGATAGAAAGTTGTTACCGACATGAGTTACCCAAATTCCTTGAATTTTATTGGTGATTTTTGGGGTATGGCGAGGGGCAGGAATGATAATGTTAAATCCTACCAGGACTACCACTCCTATTAACATCCAAATTATAAATTTCTTGAATTTTTTTCTTAACCGAAATTTCATTAGTTAATTGGTAATTGGTAATTGGTAATTCTTATTTGCCTGGGCATATGCGCTAGCTCCCAGCTTTGTGGACAAACCTCAAGAATCACCAACGCCCAAATCACCAATGACCAATGACCAATGACTAATGACTAATGACTAACGACTAACGACTACTAACGAGCTTCAATAGGAATATAGGGAGCATCGTGAGTGCCAGTGTAGACTTGAGTAGGTCTAAAAATTCGATTGACAGCTAGCTGTTCCTTCCAGTGAGCTAGCCAACCCGCAACCCGTGCGATCGCAAACACTGGTGTAAACAAGTCACTCGGAATACCCAGCTTCCGGTATACTAAGCCAGAATAGAAATCCACATTGGGATAAATCCCCTTGTGACCCAGTTTTTCCTCCACTGCTTTTTCCAACTCCAAAGCAATGTCGTAGTACTTGTCTGTGCCAGATTCCTTAAACAGTTGTTCAGCTAAGTTCTGAAGTATGGTTGCTCGCGGGTCTTTTACCTTATAGACTCGGTGACCGCAACCCATAATTTTTTCTTTGCGCTGCAAGCGCTCCTCCAAGTATGGGTGGACATTCTCCACTGAGCCGATGGTTTCCAACATGGTAATCACTTCTTCATTCGCCCCTCCGTGTAACGGACCAGCTAGAGTTCCCACCGCTGATGCCACTACTGCATAGGGGTCAGTAAGAGTAGAAGCAGTCACCAGAGCCGAAAAAGTAGAGGCATTGATAGTATGTTCGGCATGGAGTGTCAGGCAAACATCAAAGACATGAGCCTCTAGGGGAGTAGGCTCTTGCTCATTGAGCATATACAGAAAGTTAGCAGCATAGCTAAGATCATCCCGAGGGCGTACTGGATCGTCCCCTTTGCGCATCTGTTTAAATGCTGCTACCATGGTAGGAATCTTAGCCAACAGGCGAACCACAGCTCCCCGAATGTATTTTGGATTGTCGAGAGCCCGTTTGGAGTAAAACAGACCCAAAGCAGCAGCAGAGGCTTGTAGAGCATCCATGGGATGACCAGTTTCTGGAAAACATTTCATCATGTCCCGGATGCTGTACTTGATCCGTCGGTGGAGGCGAACGTCCTCCTGGAATTCATAAAGTTCGTTCTTAGTAGGGAGCTCACCCCAAATCAGTAGATACGCGGCTTCTAGGAAAGTACTTTTTGATGCGAGTTCTTCGAGCCGAATGCCACGATACTCTAGTATTCCCTTCTGCCCATCAACGTAGCTGATACTGGATTGAGCTGCTGGAATGCCTTCTAAACCTGGCTGGTACTCGCAAGCTATCATGTTATTACCTACACAATCTTCAGTCATCTCAGGCTAACTTACCAGAGATTAGTGCTTAAGTCTTCGGTGCTACAACGATTATTTTTACTGTGATGACTATATTATAGCACTCTTTGACTTCTCTGACCCATGAATGTCGCGAGATTCCGAACCCGATCAACCCTGAAAGATTGCTATAGTAACCATTTGGGTGAGGTCAGCAAGAATAGCTCACTGCGACCGAAGGGCTTGCCAGTATTAGGAAGCTTTAACCCAATTACTCCAGCTTTTTTTAGCACTAGTTTTTGATTGGATACTCCCCACACCAACATTTCCGCCCAATTAGCTAAATCTGGTTGATGACCAACTAGAGCCAAACGTCGTTGAACATCAGTCTTTCGCCACCTCTGCTGTAGCCAGCTGAGCCATTGGTGAATGTCACCCTCAGGAGCGAGGCTCTCTGACTCTTCAACCAATGAGCCTAAACCAACATCTTGGAGGATGGCAGCGGTTTCCTTAGCTCTGACCAATGGACTAGTCAAGATTAGGTCAAAATGTAGCCCTCGTTTCTGGAGCTCCTTTGCTACTTTACTAGTTTTTTCTTGCCCAATTTTGGTCAGTGGCCGCTCTTGATCGTTTTTGTAGGTGCCTCGCTCAGCAGCAATACCGTGGCGAATTAAGTAGAGTTCCATCTGAAATACGGGAATTCCTCTCCCGTTATAAACGTTAGTTTTAGCGTGAGAGGAATTCCCGCAAACAAACAACCTGAGCGAAACGCGAATCAGCATTAATTAACTTTGTATTCATAGCCGTCAGCTCTAAAGATTGTTTGCAGGTATTTTGGATGAACATCAATCTTTTGGTTCGGAGTTTGAAGTACAAAACTTGGACGATAACGAATAGCGATTCGCCCTGTGTATTGCCCAGCGTACTTACCTTTAGGGATATCAGCTTTAACGATGTCCCCCGTCTGAAACCCTTGAAAGAACTTAGCTAATGGTGCATGAGCCTTTGGGAACCCGTACTTATCTGGGCGGCATCGCTGACGAACACCATGCCCCTTAGCTTTGACAATCAAAGGTTTGACATCTTTAATTAGCAACTTCTCAGGGGTAGATTTCCCTACACAAGCTGCATCTGTCCAATGAGTCTTATCAATCCCTCTAGTCTTACGATTGAATTTGGTCAAACCACCAGAACCAGCCTCCACAGGCAGTTCAGTTAGTTTCAATCGCCTGAATAATTCCCAGCGAGTGGCATTAACTGCTGCTGCATCTTTAAGTGGCGTTTTCGCCTTTGCTAATACTCGTTTGAGAACATCTGGCTTTTTCTTGAGGAACTTCTCAATAGGGTTACTCCCCTTCTTTTGATTACAGCACCGACAAGCTAATGTTAAATTACTGATTCGGTTACTACCTCCTTTTGATTTAGGAATTATATGTTCTACTTCTAGTGGCACATTTTCTGCCCCACAGTACACACAGTTTCGACCCCATTTAGCAAGTAGATATTCTTTGACTTCAAATCCGAACAACTCACCTCTTTGGTATTCAACTCCTGAGATTTCAGGATTTTGCATTTTTTGAGTGTCGAAGCGGACTAACTCCTGGGATATCGAAGTAACACCGACAAGTTTGACCAGTCGCCTAACCCAAGTTTCAAGGTTAAAAACTCGACTCATTAATGATGGAGGAAGCCAACCCTCTGGTTTTTTGCGATTAAGGAATCTAGGCTTACGATAACGGGTTTTACGGTTGCGTCGTCCACGTCTTAAGGATCTGCGAGACTCAAGAGCATCTTTGATTTGCTGTCCCCGGTGAGAGATTTCTAGAGCATTAGTTACTCGACCTGTAGATTCTTGAATAATGGCAATGCCTGTAGTTTTAGAACCAGGGTCTATTTTGATTCGGTGTGGATGGGTTACCGAATTATCAAGGGTTCTATCTTGCAAAATAATAGTGAATGGGTATTGTTTAAAAACTTTAGCCCTCCCTTTTTTGAGTAATTCTCTAGCTCTTGCCGGATGACAAGGGTCTAGAGGTTGTTTATTTTTATCTAGTACAAAAACTCGCATTACTTTGAACACTCCAATTCACGGGTAAAGTTTGCCTCGACAATGTTATCTAGCCTTGTTCGGTACATCTCACTGGCTTAACTCGCTACACCTGTTTAAAGCTGTACGACAGTTGCTACAAACTGGCACGTATTTGTAGGTGTCATAAGCTAGATAACGTAGCTCGCTTAGAGCTTAGTCTGGTCAACTATGAGCTTTTTACAAGCTCCCGCTATAGTCTTAAAGACTTAGCGGTGAGTTATTGACGGGCTGATTGTTGACAGTAGCTTATAATGCAATA
>NZ_JAAHIG010000474.1:0-6083 GCF_010692305.1 Moorena sp. SIO4G3
GAGTAGGGAGTAGGGAGTAGGGAGTAGGGAGTAGGGAGTAGGGAGTAGGGAGTAGGGAGTAGGGAGTAGGGAGTAGGGAGTAGGGAATTTTTGTGTACTTAATAGCTATTAAAAAGGCGTTGCTGAATCAAGGAATGAATGCGCGATCATCTGGTTTTGGTCAAGCCCCCTAAATCCCCCAAATTTGGGTTAATTTGAAAGTCTTGTTCCCCCAAAATTTGGGGGGCTAGGGGGGCTTGACCATACCCATAATCAGCAACACTTAAGTTGATTTTTTTTACAAAAAAAGCGTTCGTATAACTTTAGCGAACGTTTTTTTATTACCCCTAAAACTTCCCCAAAAAAAATCTTCAAAACCCTTGACAATTATATTTATAATCATTATGATTATAAATATAACGACGAATTCAATCTTTGATTTATGTCAAAAAACCCAAACCTAAAGAAACAACCTGTTGAGCACACTCTAAAAGGCTCTCGTCAAGCAGTAATGCATAGTATGCACATGCTTTATACACTTGGCTATGCCGAGATTTGCGAGTGGAGCCCTCTGGAGCCAACTGAGGTTCCAGACGAAGTGATTACGACAATGATGAAGTATTGGCTGTTGCCATAACACTTTGTCTTGATGCAGTCGCTCATGGGGGAAACCACGGCAGTCGCTCATGGGGGAGACCCCCAAGACCGCGCTGCCTCCCCAAGACCGCGCTGCATCGCTAAATTTCTGGGGGGTTTTCCCCCCAGGCAAAAGCTCCGGTCTGGTCGCGTAGCGTGACCTTTGGCCAATCAAATAAGATCACATCAGGTTAGGTTTGGGATCTGACTGACATCAAAATTTAAATCCACTTACGGTGGCATTGAAAAAGCCGTGGACATTATGTCTACGGCTTTTTTTTTGACTATATCTGGGTTTATAATGTGAGTTTATTAAGACTTAAACTTTTTTAAGTTAATGCTGATTATTTTGATACTTATAGCATTTCTATTTGACTTGTGAACATACTCCCTTATGGAAAGAAAATAAGTGTGTTTACAACCTAGATCAAAACCCTATATCATCTCTTAAAATCCAAATAAAATCAGTGGTCTAATATCAAAGCCTCTAGGACACCTTTTTCAACCATATCCAGGTTGAGAATGTAATCAATTTTATCAAAGGTATCGCGAAGAGGTCTTTTAGCTGTTCGCCAACCAAAACCATCGGTAATCCAGATAAATTCGTGACCATCTTGTTTCCACTGTAAGAATATCTCGCTGTACTCACCAGCTGTCGATTTTAGTTTAGAGCCACCACCTCTATAAAAGTTTGTTTCTATTAAAACGAGTTTATTAGGAGTATTAATTGCAAAATCAATCGTTTTGGACGCTTTTTTGATGGTAAGATGTTTGCCAAATTCTGATCTGATGCCATCTGACTTAGCCTGCGGGATGTACTGAAAGCCATGACGAGTACAGATAGAATTGACAAAGTACTCGACGATGTCTTCCATGGCTTTACCGGCTCGGTTTTTGCGAGCATTTGTATCTAGACCGACCTCGACACCGACAAAGTAATCTGTGAGGGACTTGATACGTCTTGAGGTGATTTGCTCTAGGAAACCTAACTCCTTTAGGAAAAGAATAGCTTGATCAATATCTTCGTCTGTTATATTTTCTTCCTTATTGAAACTGAAATCATCATAGTTAAATTCTCCTGATTGATAGTCGGTTAAAATATGAAACTTTTGAGGACGACAAGCTAGTAATGCTGGAATGATAGAGATTAGCTTTGGATGTTCTCTGAATAACACTCTTGCTTCTTCTTCAACATTATCTTTGCCCACAAGATAGTTCAAAAGATTGAGATTAATCTCAATATCTCTAACCTTTTCGCTAACCTTATTCCAATTTACGAAATAATCCCATTTCACAATAGAGGGTTTCAGGGTTGCCATCACATACTCGAATACGCTGTCAGGGTCATTACAGCCAAGATTTTCCCTAAATACAGAATGAAATTTCATCGAATTTGTCCTGTGTACTATATCCTTTGTCCTTTTTAAATAAAAAGAACCAATGGTAAAATAATTCCCCGTCTCCCCCCTCTACCTTCTTATAGTTACTCCTATATAGCGTTTCTAGGATTTATGAGGTACGCTTCTCAACCTCAAAGTCCCCCTTGATAAGGGGGATTTAGGGGGATCGCTTTGTACCTCATGGCATAGAGAATTGCTATAGTTACATGATTGTAATTCTACTTTTTCAGATTGGTTTGAAGGTTATTTTAATAGTTAGTAACCAGAATTTCTCTAATGTTTCCTCGGCTACTTCCTTTTGAATTTATTCTACGGGATGCCAATATTCGCTCAATAGTAAACCCTTGATATAACTCATCAAAAAACAAATCATTAACATAGTTTGTGGGATCAGAATTGCTGAGCATTTGATGGGCTCCTGCCTGATCAGCTTTGATAAACGCATCCCGTAAACGACGCTGCTCATTATCATCAAATTCTAGGGAATGATAGGAATTGAAATTGGAGGTTTTGCTGATAGGACGATAGGGAGGATCATAGTAAATAAAGGTGCTATGATCAGCATATTCCAGAACTTGACTAAAGTCCCTTTGTTCTATTTCAGCAATTTGGAATAGCTTGGAGACAGCTCGCAGATTATTGGCATTCAGAATTTTAGGATTTTTGTATCGTCCCACTGGCACATTAAATTCTCCTTTGCTATTGACCCGATACAGACCGTTAAAGCAGGTTTTATTCAGAAAAACTGTTATGGCAGCCCGCTTGCTCCAATCTTGATCGTAATCGTTAGCATCGATTTGTTTATTAAAGGTGTTATATTGGTTCCGATATTCGTAGTATAATGCTTTCCGACGTTGATCATCTTTAGGCAGGTATGTATTACTAAGCTTTAACAGTTCTTTGATCAGGGATTCAACATCCTGTTGGATAACCTTATAAAGGATAATCAGCTCAGGATTGGTATCAAATAGATATGCTTTCTGAATATCAAAACTGTTGACAATATCGAAAAAAACTGCACCTCCTCCCACGAAGGGTTCGATATAAGTCGTCAGAGTTCCCTTACTTAACTTTGGTGAGTATCTCTCTCGAAGTTGTGGCAGAAGCTGAGTCTATTAGAGTCGAACTAGGGGTTCCCCCCTAGAACTCTCCTCCAGAACCGGACATGACTGTTCCCAATCATCCGGCTCCTCCTGGCAACATTGTTATTGCTCTCCAAAGTGGGGATATATTGTTCTCTGTTCCCGAGTTTTGGTATGGTGACAGTGAGCATGGACTAGCTGTTTGTTGTCTAGCTTATTACTACCGCCTGCTCTTTGGGGGATGATGTGGTCTACTTCAAAAATATCATCGGCCTTAAACCTTTGATTGCACAGACCGCATCTTCCCTTCTGCTTTTTCAGCAGTTTATTTACTGTGGGTTTTACCCCATGGTATTTGGCAAGCCTTTCAGCCCAATATAGCCAGTCTCCGTCATATATGGATTTGTGACCTATTAGTCTAACTACCCTTTTTATTTTGGTGTCTTTATGTTTCACCAAGGTAGCTGTTCCATCAGGGGTTTTGAATGTCCATCCTTCCCCTTTGTCTATCCACCAATAGTTGGACATGGCTTCTTTGGCTCCAATGTTTGGAGACCTATATTTAGCCCATCTTTCTAGTTTGTGGAATAGCTTATAGTCAATTTGTCCAAATATTCTGGAGCTAACCACTGAGTTGTATTGGTTTGCCCATCCAGTTATTTTAGCGTTTAGGTCTCCTATTAATGTGGCTTGGTCAGAGTTTCTGTGCTTTCTGATAGTTATTTTCAGGTCATCCATATGCCTATTTATGGATTCCTTACTGGGTTTGATTAGTGTTTTATACCCTAATTTCTTACCCGTCCTATCCTTCCGGCTATTAACCTCATTGACCTCATATTGTCGGATGTTGAACCCAAGGTAGTCAAAACCTGTCAAAGTCCCTTCCTTTCCTAGGGTGTGTGCTATTGAGGTTTTAGATTCCTTTAGGTTCAGTCCAATTTCTTTTAGCCATTCTTGAATTGCCTCTTTGGCTTCCAGTACAACCTCTTTACTTTGGTGCAGGATAATGAAATCATCTGCATATCTGTGGACTATGGGAGTTCTTAGAGTTCTCCCACTGGGTAGGTTGTACTTTTTTCCTAACGCTTTAGTGATATACCTTAGGGGAAATTCCTCTTTCATTAATTGGGTCATACCGTGCAATGCGATATTTGCCAATAATGGCGAGATTACTCCTCCTTGAGGTGTACCTGCTGGTGTGTTGATGAACCCATCTTTTCCAACGGCTCCTGCTTTCAACCAAGCCTTTAACTGTCTTCGCATTTGTGGATATGTATCCACTTTGTCCAACAGTTTTTGATGGTCTATACGGTCAAAGCACTTTTGTATATCAGCATCTAGGACGTAATAATCCTGTTTGTTGATGTCTGAGTATATGGCCGCTATTGCCTCCTTTGTGCTTCTCCCAGGTCTGAATCCGTAAGAATTTGTCTCAAATTTGGCTTCCCACTCTGGTTCTAGAGCTATTTTGGCTAATGCCTGTTTCGCTCTGTCTTCCATATTTGGGATTCCTAGAGGTCTTTTTTCCTTCTTTCCGGGTTTAGGAATCATTATCCTTCTTACAGGATTGGCCTTACCGTCCAACTCTAGGTATCTGGCCAGCGCTAACCTTTGAGATGGGTCAAGACTCTTCTTCCCATCAATTCCGGCGGTTCTTTTACCTCTGTTATCTTGAGTTACTTTCCTTATGGCTAGCAGTTTCGCTGATTTTGATTTGGCAAGTAGTTTTTGTAGCTTTCTAACTTTGGCTTTGTCCCCATTTTGGGAGGCTTTGTAGATACGCTTTTGCAGCTTGAACACTGCTCTCTCAATGGTTTTCCAGTTGAGAGAGTTCCAGTTATTCGATTCCACCATCACGGGTTCGTGTGTATTGGACATAACTGCTACTCGTGTTCTACTCTTGTTGTCTCAGGGATATCCGTCAGCATATCCCTGGGCTTTCCCCAGGGCATTGGCTTCTGATATCGTCTCGTCAAGATAACCCTTGCGGTTGAATACCTACCTTTTTTACAGGAGCAATTATCTTGATTACCTCGTTCCGTGTGTCCATTGTCTGACCGGGTTGGATACTGGCTATACACCGAGAGACTGTCTATTAGACGGGGGATGTCTGAACCAGCGCGGAAAGACTTGTTCACCCATGGTCTCTAATTCGATACGGGACATGAGTCATCTTGTCCTGAATCTTGGGCTGACGATGCGTCAATCACCAGTTCGTTGTCTTATCCTTTCGGTCTCCCTTGCGGTTTGGCTCATGGATGACTTAGAATTGACACCGCTTTTATTCCTTGCACTCGACCCGTTGATATTCAGTCTCGGAGCCTAGGAATATGGAGTAACCTGACATCTAGGTTGTAGGATTTGAACCTACATGTAACACACAGTTAAATAGCTATTGCTATTCGAGCTATCCCCCCACTGGCGTGGGTTTTAGCTCAACGAGTCGCACTTCCACCTGCCCATTTTAGCACAGGAGATGCTAATTCTATTTCTTTTTTTATTGGGTGCTGTATTAGGGTAAATGGTTCAGATTCTGTTAAAATAGCCACGTTTATAATCATTGAAATTGCATACAATCAATATTGTATAGCATTTTTATTTGAGATGTAAACCTAGGATTAATATAACAAGTAAATAGGGAACAGGGAATAGGGAAAAGGGAACAGTATTCAAAATATCCCATTTTTTTTTATTTTATGCTAAATAAGCATTGGGTTTTATAATATATAAAGGCTATATATCCCTTGTATATTATTATTTCTTGCACCATAACAGATAAAACATCTATATAAAATACTGTCTAAAAAACAAAAAAATATTTAAAATAATTGATTATTGATAGTTAAAAATATCTTACTTTATATCAAATCCGGATAATTTTCCATACTTACAATATCCAGACAAAATCTTTCTCCCCCTACTCCCTACTCCCTACTCCCTACTCCCTACTCCCTATTCCCTATTCCCTACTCCCTACTCCCTCACC
>NZ_JAAHIG010000475.1:0-6073 GCF_010692305.1 Moorena sp. SIO4G3
GAATCCGAGCGGATTATTCAGACCAATCTCAATACTATTCTCAAAAACCGCACCACCCTAGTGATTGCTCACCGTCTTTCTACCGTACGCAAAGCTGACCTGATTTTAGTCCTCGATAGAGGGGTCTTGATAGAAAGCGGTACTCACGAAGACTTAATGGCAAAGCGAGGACATTATTTCTATCTCAATCAGCAGCAGTTATAGCGCAGGGAGTAGGGAGTAGGGAGTAGGGAGTAGGGAGTAGGGAATAGGGAATAGGGAACAGGGAATAGGGAGTAGGGAGTAGGGAGTAGGGAATAGGGAATAGGGAACAGGGAATAGGGAAGAAATCCTGTGTATCTCACTGGTGAAATCCCTATATAGTTGATTACTCTTGCCTCTTGCCTCTTGCCTTTTGCCTTTTGCCTTTTGCCTCTTGCCTCTTGCCTCTTGCCTTTTGCCTTTTGCCTTTTGCCTTTTGCCTCTTGCCTCTTGCCTCTTGCCTCTTGCCTTTTGCCTTTTGCCTTTTGCCTCTTGCCTTTCCTTAAAAGATTCTGTTCACAACTCAAATGGAAATACTGCTATGCCTGAAAATCATACATTGAATGGACATAGTCCTACTCAAACTATTCCAGACCAGCGTCGGTATCAGGAGTTACTCACCCAACAGACTTCTCAACCTAGCAATCATCAAGCACTCCAAGGTCATGACTGGTCTTATGCTACTAAGGAACTGCTGGATACATTACCCCAGGTTTGGACAAGGGGATTACTGTATTTTTTGATAGTATTTATCGGTATTGCGTTACCTTGGGCGATCTTAGCTCAGGTGGATGAGACGGGGAAAGCCAGAGGACGATTGGAACCTACGGGGGAAACTATCAAACTTGATGCTCCAGTGGCAGGAACCGTAGCAGCAATTAAGGTGAAAGAAGGGGAATTGGTAACGGCTGGTCAAACGTTACTAGAACTGGAATCCGAGTTAGTTAGCACTGAAATTCAGCAGGAACAAAAAAAATTAGAAGGGCAACAGAATCGGCTGAATCAATTAGAGGTGCTGAAAAACCAATTGATACTAGCTCTGCGTACCCAGGAGCAACAAAACCAAGCTCAACAGTTAGAAAAACAGGCGCAAGTCGAGCAAGCACGGCAGAATCTGGAAGCCTTTAAATTCGCCTACAGTTTACAAAAAGAAGAACTATTGGCACAAATAGAGCAGGCACGGCAGGCGATAGACTCTAGGAAGGTTGCCTATGAATTAGAAACCATTCGTTTAGAAAGTGCTGAGGAAAAAATTCCCCGTTACAAAAACGCTTATGAAGAAGGGGTTTTGTCAAAAGAACGCTTTTTAGATGTGCAACAGTCAGCCAAAGAAGCCCAGAAAAATATCATCAGAACTGAATTAGACATAAAACAAGCTCAGTCTCGCCTGAAAGAGCAACAAGGTAGTTATGAAAAGACCATTCATCAAGCCTCGGCTGATATTAAACAAGCTCGCCTGCGCTTACAAGAGCAAGAACGGAGTTATAAAACCTTGGTTCATTCTGGTAAACTAGCTTTACTAAAAAGTGAGGAACAACTCAAGAATATAGAAACCCAAATTACTACCCTCCAAGCTGAACTATCCCAGAGTAAAAGTCAGATTAAATCCTTGGAATTTCAGTTAAATCAAAGGGTGTTAGCTGCTCCGATCGAGGGAATAGTGTTTCAGTCCCCGATCAAAAGTGCCGGAGCTGTAGTGCAACCTGGAGACACTATAGTCGAGATTGCCCCAAAGGGGTCGTTCCTTTCCCTGCGGGCGCAGATTGCTATTTCAGAAAGTGGCTCCTTACGGGAAGGAATGGCAGTAAAAATGAAGTTTGATGCTTATCCTTTTCAAGACTATGGAGTAGTAGAAGGAACGGTAATCAAAATTTCTCCAACCTCCAAGGTGACGGAAACGGAGCAGGGTAAAGTGCCTACCTATGACCTAGAAATTAAACTGAATAAAACCTGTATGCCCACACCAAAAGAATGTATTGCTCTCCGCCCAGGGGACACTGCAACAGCAGAAGTCATTGTCCGCCAGCGTCGGATTATGGATTTAATTCTGGATCCATTTAAGAAGTTGCAGCAGGGGGGTTTGGAATTGTAGCAATTATCAATTGGGTGAAGTACAAAGTCTCAGGTTTTATTAGGGAGTAGGGAGCAGGGAGTAGGGAGTAGTGAAAGAGAGGGAGGTGTGGGTAGTAGCCCCCTAAATCCCCCAAGTTTGGGGGACTTGAATGGGATGGGGCGCGAGTTTGGGGAGTAGCCCCCTAAATCCCCCAAGTTTGGGGGACTTGAATGGGATGGGGCGCGAGTGTGGGGAGTAGCCCCCTAAATCCCCCAAGTTTGGGGGACTTGAATGGGATGGGGCGCGAGTGTGGGGAGTTGGACAGAATCAGCAACTGTCGTGGAAACCCCCAAGACCTCCCTGCTCCCGAGGGGTGCATCTAATTTTTGCTGTTTGACCTGGTGGTGCGTTACGGGACGGACTGTCCCAAAATTGCCTACCGAGAAAATGAGGGCGAGCCCGTCCCTAACGCACCCTACGCAACTGAATTTATGCTCCCGACTCCCGACTCCCGACTCCCGACTCCCGATTCCCGATTCCCGATTCCCGACTCCCGACTCCCTACTCCCTACTCCCTATTCCCTTGTCCAATTAACAATTACCAATAAATAATCATGTTACCAGCTATTACGATTAGCACTGAAGAGATTCTTAACCAAGTTAAACTAACCTGCCAAATTCCTGATATTATTGAAGGGATTGTGACCCGCAAGATTATTGCCGCTACTGCAGAAAGTGCTGGCATTCGTGTAGAGATTGAAGAACTTCAAAAGGCAGCAGACCAATTCCGCTTAATGAACAAACTTGAGAATTCCGAGGACACTTGGGCATGGCTGCAAAAATACAGTATGTCTTTAGATGATTTTGAAGAAATAGTGTATACTAATTTGATGGCTAATAAGTTAGTTCAACATCTGTTTGCGGATAAGGTTGAACCCTATTTCTTTGAACATCAGCTCGATTATGCTAGTGCAGTTATTTACGAAGTCGTTTTAGATGATAAAGACCTAGCCATGGAACTGTTTTATGCCCTGGATGAAGGGGAGACGAGTTTCTATGAGATTGCTCACGAATACATCCAGGATACTGAGTTACGGCGGTCTGGAGGATATCGGGGAATTGTTAAGCGTCAGGAGTTTAAGCCGGAAATTTCTGCTGCTGTCTTTGCTGCTGAGCCGCCACAGTTGCTTAAGCCGATTGTGAGTTCTCAGGGAGTGCATCTGATTTTGGTGGAGGAGATTGTTAAATCGGAATTGGATGGGAAGTTGCGCTCTGAGATTATGTCTGATTTGTTTAGTGGGTGGTTGAAGGGGCAAATTGGGGAAGTTGAAGTTATTAAGGAAATTGACTCTAGTAGCTTAAGTTCTAAGTCTTAACTACAACTTCTAAAGTAATACTGACTGTACTATAGCGTTTATAGGACTCATGAGGTACAGTATTCTTTGACGTTGATTCCCTGTTTTAATGTAGCGCATCGCTATTCCCTCTTAGCTCTTCCCTGTTCCCTGTTCCCTGTTCCCTGTTCCCTGTTCCCTAAAATATAGAAATTGTGTACCTCACCAGTCGTAGAATTGCTATAGTTTTGATGTCTAGTTATTAACTGACTGTCACACCGTTGGTTACATCCAATGGTGTGTAGATATCTTCAGATCCAGGATTGAGGTAGGGGCGCTCTAGGTCAATCCCCATCTGATCAAAGTGTTGAATTATATATTTCATTCGAGCTTCTGGAGATTCATCACCGTTTTGATGAGCTTCTACTAGGGCATTAGCAACAATTTGGCAGCGGTTCATGCCAAAGGTTTCTCCATAGGTAAATAACAGTTGAGAATAAGGGTTTTCTACTAATCCAATCCCAGGAGCAATTGCTTTAGTAAATATAGGAATCTGAGGTTGAAAGTGGGATTCAATTTCTGGGTAAATAGTTTGTAATATTTGTTTAAATAATTGATAGTTACTCCGATGAAACTGAAGCATACCTGAATCATAACGCTGATAATTCAAGGGATTATGTAAGACTTTGAATACAAAGGGTATTTCAATTTCATTCAACTGTGTTGTCAGATACTTCATCAGGATAATTGCTGCTTCAGATTCGAAATTGAAGTAAGCCAATACTACCTGATTGGAAGGATCTTTCCAAAGACTATAATCAATTTCTCCCTCTCCTGCTGCTGTATATAACCGCCTTTCAATACCACCAGCAGGTGTCCATACTGAAACCAAATCATCTACGGAAGCTGATTGTTCTTCTAACTTAAGATGAAGCTCTGGTCGGATGTGAACAGTAATACTATCGTATTTTACAGCAAGACTACTATCATCCTCCTGTTTCACAACACGGTAGTCTGGGTGAAACCAACCTTTGCTGTAATTATTTTTTTCCAGTTCTTGGTAGAATTCCCAATCTACTTCTGCGGAAGCTATCTCTTTTAAAATTTGCTCATTCGTTTGAATTGGTTGGCTAGTTGTTTTAATTAGTGAACCTTCGTAGTAAATTCTATAGATTAGCTCCATCAACTTTAACTTAAAGTAGTTATTTTGAATTTCCTGGGACATTTTTTGAATTTGCAAAATTCTAGCCCTAGGAACTTCTGTAGGTGGAAAGTCATCATAACTAATCTGAAGAGTGGAATAGTCTAGTTGAACATGACTAGCAATGTCCTGTAAGATTTGTAGTAATTGCATAATAGTTAATCCTAATGCTCTTGGAGAGAGTACAACCTTGACTCAATCAGTTGTAATTCTGTGACATCAAAAATAGATCTTAAGGATTTTTCTGGTTGGCACAATAAGCTTTTTGCTACTTGAAGCATACAAATGCCTTGATTACTGAAATCCTGGTGAGACAGAATGTTTTCGAGAATTTTATAAATTAAAGCCAGACCAGCAAACTGAATAACTCGCTTGATAAAATCCGAACGTTCTTCTAAGACTTTTGAGAAAGTCTGCATGTAAGTCTGCAGCATAACCACCATTGAAGGGCGAATGACTTCCAAGGGAATTGTAGCTAGTTGTAGAGATTGCTCTAGTTTAATAGCAGGATGCATAGCTATACTGTTAAGCCATAGCAGCAAATAACCAGCGATCGCTGTTCCTAGATCACAAGCTGGATCGCCCCAATTCCATCTTTCCCAGTCAATTAGCTGAACCAAGTTCTGATCAGAATACTCAGATAATCGCTGCTCCCACTGTCTAGGTATTAAAATTTTGTTTAGCTGAAGATTATTGTGGGTTAGGCAGCAGCGTTGATGATGATCTACAAGATATTTTACTGTTTTTCTCAGGTTGTCATCCCGTTGATAAAATTCAAAAAATCTAAATCCCTCTGCCGGTAATTTAAATAAACTTTCACGCCAAACTCTATCTAAAAGATATTCCTGATAAGGAAATTGGTATAAACAATTATTGTCTTTAACCTCCTTTATAAAATTTTTGTATTTATCGTGAAAATTCACAGTTTCAAGATGCAGCTTAGCTAAAGAAGTTCCGAGTAATTCAGCTACTGAATTTGGAAAACCTTGACAAGTTTTGCCATAACTTTCTGAGCTGATAGCTTCGTAATAACTTTCTAAAGTTATATAATCACTAGGAGATTTATAAACTAGTATCCAATTGTCCCGATCAAAATGAACAATTTCTGGTAGCAACGATGAAGTGTTAACCAAATTAGGGTAATAATTCACTAGTTGATAAATATGCTGCTCATGAAAAATCATATTATTACTATGATCAATACGATAGGCAGGCTCCTGCTTAACAACTAGCTTGCTAGCATCTCCTAAATTGAGTAACCAGTGGCCAGTTTTACTATTTTTAATTTCGACAGTAATATCTTCCCAATCTTTTTTTTTGCAAATTTTACTGTCAACTAAATAAGTTAAAAAAATATTATAATTGAGCTTAATTGTCACAACCAATTTCCTTTTTTACAACCAAAAATTGAATTAAAAGAAAGTAATTATTTTTTTTAATAAAACATAATAGGCATAATATTAG
>NZ_JAAHIG010000476.1:0-6068 GCF_010692305.1 Moorena sp. SIO4G3
CTTTGTTGACCTTGGATTACGTTTAATATAGCTGACAATTGGAATCATTTTAAAAAAAATATTGTAATTAACTTTCATTATAACATAAAGCAAATATAGTTTTTTTATTTTTTGGAGATGTCTATTGTATTTATCTCTTCGTCTACCTTTGCTGGCATCTAGAGAGTAGGTAGCTACTGGTAGTGAGCAGATAGTTTAAGGGTTTTAAAATTGCCTACATCATCTCATTCCTTACATCCCCTAATCCATTCGTTACCCCATCTGCTCCATCTACTTGAGTGTACAAGTTATCGGTATGATAGCTTAGTTGTTTGTAATTTGGTAACTTATAGCACATTTCTTCTATTTTATTTTGTCCAGCCAATTCCCAATTTCTAATTTTTCAAGCCAAAATATTAAGTAATACCATGTTGCATTCCTTGGGGTAACTATGTTTAAGGTTGACCGTTGAGGGTGAAACGTTAACTATTAATAGTCAAATACTAGTCAAATACTAGTCAACAGCAACGGTAATCCTATCAGTAAATTACTACCTACTTTGACCGCCACTTGGTATAGGCCAGTTAAATGGGTGACTACAGCAGACAAGGAGAGTGGCCGTGACAACCCTTAAAAAATTAATCGACCAAATCAAGACAGAGTTATCTGACGAATTCAGTCAGCGGTTGCGCAAAATGCTCATGAACCAGGACAAAGAGTGGTTAGTAGAGCAGATCATCTCATTAACCTTGAGCCGAGACAACCAATTGGTCTGTGGGATACAAGCGCCAACTACCCAGAAGCTAGCTCTAGCCTTAAAAGATAAAGAAAGAAAACACCGGGCTAGACTTGAACGCATCTCCAAGATAGAGCTTGATGAGGACAAACTAGCCCAAATTATCAAGAGGTATAAGAGACTAAATCGGGAGCAACTTGAAGCAGAAGGATACCTAAAAAATCCCCCTCAAAAAGGGACAGCCCTAATTACTAACACCGAAAGGAGTAGTAAGGGTAACGAACTTTTGCTTGAAGCTAAAGATATATTTTACGCACTGCTCTTTGGGGATGAAGATACCAATGTTCGATTTGATCGAGTAGAACGAGAATTGTTGACGCTGATCGTACCAGAGCATAAATTCCACGTTATAGACTTCATGGTAGCGGTCACCCAAATAGGAGGAGAAGGAACCTGGAAAGATCCTAATAATGTCTCCAATGATGACCGGGAAAAAAATATTATCTTGCAAACGGAATACGGTGAAGTCAAGAGCGAACTGATTAGTGAAGGGTTACTGGCTACTGTGAAAATGATCAATAATCTGGAAATAAATGAACAGGTACTTTATTTTCGGATGATAGATGTGGAGCAAAGTTCCTTGATTGCTTAAATTATTAAAAACTTAAACAAGTTTATGGCAAGTAGTAAACTGTATTAGTAAACTACATTACTCAACTGGATTAAACGTTTGATAGTTCCCTCCTAAGCCTTCAACAACTGTGTGAGTATTAGTGATTAACATTTTGATGTAAGTATCAGCTTCACTACCTGGTACACCTAAGGAATCAGAGTATAATTCTTGTGGTGCTAACTTCACTCCAGCTTCCTGGGCCACAGTGTTGATCAAAGCTGGGTTGATCGTGGTTTCCGCAAAAATCGCCGGAACCCCAATTTTTTTGATAGCGTCTGCCAAACCCTTGACAGTCTGAGCACTGGGTTGTTCCTCAGTACTGATGCCAATTAAGGTTCCAGCTACTGGTATCCCATAGGCACTAGCATAATATTGAAAAGCATCATGAGTTGTGACTAGGTAGCGGTGCTTCTGAGGAATAGTTTGAATCTGCTGGATAATCCAAGCATCAAGCTTTTTCAATTCAGCAGTTAGCTGTGCTGCATTCTTGGTAAATTCTTCCTTGTCCTCCGGTGAGAGTTCAATCAACTGGTCCCGAATGGCATTGACCATTGCGATCGCATTTTTAGCATCCCCCCAAACATGAGGATCCGGTTCCTTCTTGCCTTCGTATTCAAAATCCAAGGGTGACACCACTTCCCCAACCGCAAAGCTCTTGATGTTAACCCCAGCAGACTTAATCAGCTTAATCAGTGCTGGTTCCAGATTGTAGCCATTGTATAAAATCAGATTAGCTTGTTCCAACGCAATAGTATCTGCTGGGACTGGCTCATAGACATGGGGATCTGTTCCCGGTTTTAGGATACCCGTCAGTTCAATTTCATCTGCTCCTACTTGTTTTGTCCAGTCGGTAAGGATAGTGCTAGTGGTAACTACATTGGGCTTATCATCGCCATCAATACCACTCTGGTTTGTTCCGGTGGTATCACACCCACTTATCCAGACTCCTAAAATGATTACTACTGTCAGCCACCATTGGCGCTTTATACTGTGAGACTGAGTAATTACTCTCATCGGCTTAATCGTTATCTTTTGATCAGAACTTACGCACCAATACCTTACTACCTCGCTGCATCGCTCTCAATCAAAGGCTGAAATCGCTGTAATTTCCCTATCACACTAGGTTTGCGGGATAAATCTTATCATATTCTTTTCATTTTTGATGGTAAACTATTTTCATATTTGTTTCATTTTTTGTTTCCGGAACCCTCTATGCCAGATGCTGCCTCGGTTCATAACCTTGCTTCTCCCAAGAGGAAACATCAAGCTGGATATAGCAATCTGTCCCAGACAGGAACCATTACCCTGAGGCAACTGGGTGTACACTACCGCCTAGTGGAAGCACTCAGGGACATCAACTGTGAGATCAAACCAGGACGATTAACTGGAATTATTGGTCCGAATGGTGCTGGGAAAAGTACTTTGATCAAAGCCATGCTGGGGTTAGTTCCCACTGCCACCGGCTTTGCTATGTATCAGGGAAAACCGTTGATAGAACAGTTAGAAAATGTGGCTTATATGCCACAGCGGACGCAAATTGACTGGACTTATCCCGCCACTGTCTGGGATGTTGTGCTAATGGGTAGAGTCCGGAAAACAGGATGGTTTCGTCGCTTTTCCACGGTATCCCGGCGGATCGCAGCGGATGCAATTGAACAAGTTGGCATGAGTGATTACCGCAATCGTCCCATTGGACAGCTATCGGGAGGACAGCAGCAGCGGGTTTTTCTCGCTAAAGCATTAGCTGAACAAGCAGATATATTCTGTTTTGATGAACCGATGGCTGGTATTGACAAAAAAACTGAAGCTGTAATTTTTACTATCCTCCATCAACTCGCCGATGCCGGAAAAATTGTGCTGGTAGTTCACCATGATTTGGGAGAAGCGATCAGTAATTTTGATGATTTGATTTTGTTGAATCGGGAGTTAATTGCTAGTGGCTCTAGGCAAGAGGTATTGAGTGCAGCTAATATGCAACAGGCTTATGGTGGTCAAGTCGTTTTTTGGTTAGATCCATTTGCTGTCAAGTGAAAGAAGGCAAAAGGCAAAAGGCAAAAGGCAAAAGGCAAAAGGCAAAAGGCAAAAGGCAAAAGACAAAAGGCAAAAGGCAGAAGGCAAAGGTAAACTGGGCTCTATCTTTCTTATTTGATTTCACTAATATACGCTTTAATTATACAAGATATTAGCAAAAATTATCCTATCCTATGCTTGATTAACTCTTGCCTCTTGCCTCTTGCCTCTTGCCTCTTGCCTCTTGCCTTTCCTGAAGGGAGTATGTTCACAATTCAAAGAAAAATACTATATGTTAGAGGTTTTAATTGAGCCGTTGCACTATGGGTTTATGCAGCGATCGCTAATTACTGCCGTTTTAGTGGGCATCGTTTGTGCGGCAGTGGGTAGCTACCTAATGGTACAGCGACTTGCGTTACTCGGAGATGCTATCAGTCATTCTGTACTACCAGGATTAGCGATCGCATTTATGATCGGTGCTGACATTTTTGTGGGAGCCTTTATTGCTGGGGTGGTTAGCACTGTGGTGATTACTTGGATCCGGACGCGATCGCAAATCAAAGAAGATG
Organism: Moorena sp. SIO4G3; assembly: GCF_010692305.1. Classification (NCBI taxonomy): domain Bacteria; kingdom Bacillati; phylum Cyanobacteriota; class Cyanophyceae; order Coleofasciculales; family Coleofasciculaceae; genus Moorena; species Moorena sp. SIO4G3. The sequence goes on from NZ_JAAHIG010000476.1 coordinate 3,968, forward strand.
CCGCCATGGGGATTGTGTTTTCCGCTTTCTTTGCCCTCGGTATCACCTTAATTACGGTAATGGAGAAAGATAACAAAATTGACCTCAATCACTTCCTATTCGGCAATATTCTGAGTGTCACCAATGAAGAAGTCATCAATACAGCCATTATCACCGCCATTGTACTATCAATTATTCTCCTGCTGTACAAAGAATTAATGTATTATACCTTTGACCCATTAGGGGCAAAAGCAGCAGGTTTACCAACCAACTTGCTGAACTTTGGTCTAATGATCTTGATTGCCTTGACCATTGTCGCTAGCCTCAAAGGAGTTGGAGTGATTTTGGTGCTAGCGATGTTAATCACACCAGGAGCAACAGCTTACTTATTAGTCAATCGGTTGCACCAGATGATGATTTTGGGTTCAGCCCTTGGGGTAATAGCTAGTATTACTGGTATGTACCTGAGTTATTTTTTTAATCTGCCTTCTGGACCAGCCATTGTTTTAGTAGCTTTTGGTTTATTTATGCTGGCATTTTTATTTAGTCCCAGTCAGGGAGTGTTAACTCATCCCAATACTCAGTTAGGACAATCACAAATTTGGCAGGAAATTAAGCGGTTGTGGCGTTGATATAGCATTTTTAGTTCAGTTGTGAACATAGTCTACCTTGAGAAATGCAAAAGGTAAAAGGCAAGAGGGAAGAGGCAAGAGATAATAAATAATATAGTAATTTTTGGGAATGGAAAGAACTGTCATATTTTTTTCCGGTCATTTTTAATGCTATATCTGGTATGGGATTCTGCTTCGCTTAGGGGCAAAAAGGAAGGCATAATGAAAGGAGTAAGGTTTAATAGGAGATGCTTTTTTATCACTAATTATCCTGACATATTATCATTCATTGGTGAGAATACCAAGAAGGGAAAGAGGGGGAATATCACCGAAGTTTTCATTCTAAGATCTTCCTCACCTCATCTAACAATAATTCTGCAAAACAATGATTTTATGCTTCGGCAAGCTTTGCTCTACCGCAGCCTCGCAGAAAAACTCTAGACAAACACCATGTCGAAATTATCGTTGAGAGTGCTAGCTTGAGTGAAACGCACCACAGCCAGGAGGTCTCCGCCGCTCGATATTTCAGCACCATTAGCACCATCAACAATGCTCAGATCATTAGGATTGGTAACATCAAAGGTAGTTAGACCAAGCTGGAAGTTGTTGATAGTATCAAAGCCATTGCCAATTTCGAGGACAACTATATCATCACCACCCCCTAGGAAAAGGGTGTCGTTACCACTGCCACTGTTAATGAAATCATCCCCAGAGCCAGAAGAAATCAAGTCATCACCAGAACCACCAAAAATTTCATTATTACCCTCACTGCCTCTGAGGGTATCGTTACCGCTACCACCGCGAATCACATCCCGCTGTGAACCACCAAAGATATGGTCATTACCATCACCGCCGAGAAGGGTATTAATTCCCTCACTACCAAAGATCATGTCATTGCCAGCAAAACCTTCAATCTGATCGTTTTCGATAGTGCCGAACAGGGTATCATCGTTTGATGTTCCCGAAATCAGAGTGTCGTCAATATCTAAGGTGATGTTGAGATCAATCAAGCCTGTTCTGGAGGAATAGCCATCAACAGCAATTTGGTAAGTTGTACCAGCCCTAACAGTAAATTCAACTTGGCTTTGCAAACCAAAGGTGTCATCATTACTGGCAATTTCAGTTAAGCTGTTAACTGCTGAACCGGTGTACACGGCGAGGGTAGTGTCGTAGTTACTCCCAACAGTGTCAATGGTCACGATTCCATCAGCGGCAGCTGTCCAAGACCACCAAGCAGAATTTAACTGGCTGCTAATGCCTGCATGATTCGGCTCACCTGGCTCTCCAGTGAAACCGAGGTTAGTGCCTGTGGTACTAACTGATGTACCGTTTAACAATACCCGGTCGGCAAAGTTATCATTAGAAACCGTTTCCTGATCTAAGTTGATGTTGAGATCAATCAAGCCTGTTCTGGAGGAATAGCCATCAACAGCAATTTGGTAAGTTGTACCAGCCCTAACAGTAAATTCAACTTGGCTTTGCAAACCAAAGGTGTCATCATTACTGGCAAT
>NZ_JAAHIG010000477.1:0-6053 GCF_010692305.1 Moorena sp. SIO4G3
TCACTTCAGGGAATGCTAAAACCCCCTTGACAAGGGCTTATTTTCCTTAACTTGTCACCAATAATGGTGCAATAGAGATCACGGTCAATTTAACTCCAGTCCACACCTACATCATAAATGCACTGGATCATTAGTGTAGAAAAATTACTCCCCCCAATCTCTTTCAGGGGGGAGTTTCTGTTGAAGCCAGAAGTAATAAGCTCTAAAAACAATCAGCGCCAATCAAGACTGTACCTCATAGCTATGAGAAACGCTATCTAGCCAATCAGCGCCAATCAATAATTTTACCTCATTTATTTTAGAAACCCTAGAATTTTTAGTTTATTCTTCATAATTTATACTTACTTCATAATTAATCCTTCATAATTCATATTTAATTTATATTTTATAATTAATCCTTCATTAGGACTTGATTTTCTCCAGTAAATGAATTATTCTACTCTCCAGAGAACGAAAAAATATAAATGGGTGGCAAGTTTAACTGTGCCCCCATCGGTGATATAGCTGTTTTGGCGTTATTCAGGGTGCCCTTACTTCCCAAGTTTGTGGTGGCCAGGATAAACACGGTGCTTAACACTCCCTAGGGTCTTGGGTTATCCCAAAACTCGATTATAGGTATGGGTAACTCCAACTAGGAGCCTATAGAGTTAATAACTAAAAAAGAATCTCCAGGGTTCTAGTGGGTGGAGTGTGCAAATTCTCGTTCCAAACTCAACCTATTCGTCAGGAGATTTTCCTCAATGGCACGTATTGCAATTAATGATATTCAGGAATCAGAGAGCTTTTTGAGTGAGCTCAAAGATACAGATGTGGCGATGGACCAAATCAACGGTGGTTTATTCTTTCGTCCGTTCTTTGGTCCGTTCTTTGGTCCGTTCTTTCCTCGTCCGTTCTTTCCTCGTCCGTTCTTTCCTCGTCCGTTCTTTCGTCGTCGCCGACGGAGATAGCTGAATTGAAGTATTAATTTATATCCTCTGGTTTTGGTAATACCACCATTATCTCCCAACTTTGCGGTGCGACCCGTGGCGAATTTAATTACGGGTCAAGGGCACCGGGGGGGACTTTAACTTACTTTTCTGCCCCAGGATTGGCAAGGCTGTTTCATTGTCGTAAAAGATAGATGCCCAGATAGGGGTAATTCTCGACAAGGGATACAGCGCAGTCTTGGGGAGCCAGTGCGGTCTTGGGGAGGCAGCGCCGACCTGCGGGGGTTTCCCCCATGAGCGACTGCCGTGGTCTCGCCCAAGACCGCATTAGTGTTGTTTATCCCATTCGCGACTGCATTGCTATTCCCTCTTCTCTGTGGCGAGATCCCCTGTGGCGAGATCCTCTGTTCCCTAAAATCCAGGACTGTGTACCTCACCCATTAGAGGCAGGGCTGTAACATTGCTCGCCAAAAATAGATGGGGAGATGGGGAGATGGGGAGATGGGGAGATGGGGAGATGGGGAGATGGGGAGATGGGGAGATTTTTATTAAGCGATGCAGCGCCTTCATGCGGGGGTTTCCCCCGGAGACCAAACCTGATTACGTTGAGCCTTTATGGTTGGTCGGCTATGCAGAAAAGGGGTAAAACTTATTGATTAGCGTGATTTGCGCGGTCTTGGGGGTTTCCCCCACTCGCTATTGCATCAAGACAAGGCGAGCCTGTCTTACGGTAAATTCAAACCACTCGCTATTGCATCAAGACAGGGTAATTATCCCGACATGATATTAAAGGCAATCAGCGCCAATAAAGACTGTACTTCATTTATAGCGTTTATCATAGCTATGAGGTACAGAGATTTTTTTATTACCTATTCCCTGTTGCCTGCTGCCTGCTGCCTGTTCCCTAAAACCCCGATAATTGTACCTTATGAGTTGGAGAATTACTAGCTTTTATAAGCGCTATAATTCATAATTTATCTTTCACAATTTATCTTTCATAATTCCTAGTTTCTTCTTCATAATTTATGCTTACTTTATATTTTAATTTTCATAATTTATCCTTCCTTCATATTTAAAATATTCTCCTTCATAAGACTTGCTTTTCTCCAGTCAATGAATTATTCTACTCTCCAGAGAACGAAAAAAATAAATGGGTGGCAACTTTAATTGTGCCCCCATCGGTAAGATAGCTGTCTTGGGGTTATTCAGGGTGCCCTTACTTCCATAGTTTGTGGTTGCCAGGTTAAACACGGTGCTTAACACTCCCTAGGGTCTTGGGTTATCCCAAAACTCAATTGTAGGTATGGGTAACTCCAAGTAGGAGCCTATAGAGTTAATAACTAAAAAAGAATCTCCAGGATTCTAGTGGGTGGAGTGTGGAAATTTTCGTTCCAAACTAAACCAATTCATCAGGATATTTTCCTCAATGGCACGTATTGCAATTAATGATATTCAGGAATCACAGAGCTTTTTGACTGAGCTCAACGATACAGATGTGGCGATGGATCAAATCAACGGTGGTACCTTCTTCCCATTCCTACCATTCGGATTCGGACCATTCCGATTCGGATTCTTCCCGGAGCCGTTTGGCCGCCGCCGCCGTCGTTTTCGTCGTTTACTGAACTTGCTGGATTGAAGTATTAATTTATATCCTCTGGTTTTGGTAATACCACCATTATCCCCCAACTTTGCGGTGCGACCCGTGGCGAATTTAATTACGGGTCAAGGGCACCGGGGGGGACTTTAACTTACTTTTCTGCCCCAGGATTGGCAGGGTTGTTTCATTGTCGTAAAAGATAGATGGCCAGATGGGGCTAATTTTCGACAAGGGATGCAGCCCAGTCTTGGGAAGGTCACGTCACCTGAACTTGCTAATGGTGCTTGAGATAACCGTGAACCAGTGCGGTCTTGGGGGTCTTGCCCAAGACCGCATTAGTGTGGTTTACCCCATTGGCGATGGCATCGCTATTCTCTCTTCTCTGTGGCAAGATCCCCTGTGGCGAGATCCTCTGTTCCCTAAAATCCAGGACTGTGTACCTCACCGAATTGAAAACCGCTATATATAGCAATTTTGATTTTGGTGAGGTACAATGCTTATCTTTTTAAGGCAGAGGGCACCCACCCCTAATATCATGTCCGCTTGAATACCCATAATTAATGGAAAGTGTGGGAAGGGTAGGGAGGGTGGGAGGAGATGGGGAGATGGGGAGATGGGGGAGATTTTTATTAAGCGATGCAGCGCGGTCTTGGGGAGGCAGCGCGGTCTTGGGGGTCTCCCCCATGAGCGACTGCCGTGGTTTCCCCCACTCGCGCTTTGCATCAAGACAGGGTAATTATCCCGACATGATATTAAAGGCAATCAGCGCCAACAAAGACTTTACCTGATCTATTTTAGAAACGCTATAATTCATAATTCATCTTTCATAATTCCTCCTTCATAATTCCTAGTTTATCCTTCATAATTTATACTTACTTCATATTTGATAATTCATAATTTATACTTACTTCATATTTGATAATTCATCCGCCCTAGGACTTGATTTTATCCAGTAAATGAATTATTCTACTCTTCAGAGAACGAAAAAAATAAATGGGTGGCAACTTTAATTGTGCCCCCATCGGTAACATAGCTGTTTTGGCATTATTCAAGGTGCCCTTACTTACCAAGTTTGTGGTTACCACGATAAATACGGTGCTTAACACTCCCTAGGGTCTTGGGTTATCCCAAAACTCGATGATAGGTATGGGTAACTCCAACTAGGAGCCTATAGAGTTAATAACTAAAAAAGAATCTCCAGGATTCTAGTGGGTGGAGTGTGGTTTCGTTCCAAACTAAACCAATTCATAAGGAGATTTTCCTCAATGGCACGTATTGCAATTAATGATATTCAGGAATCACAGAGCTTTTTGACTGAGCTCAAGGATACAGATGTGGCGATGGACCAAATCAACGGTGGTTTTTTTGGATTGTTCGGATTCTTATTTCTCCTAAAGCGCAAGGCTAAACATAAGCCCGATATACATAAGCCCGATACACATAAGCCCTACCCTACACACCACCACTGCCCTGAACACTCACACTAATGTGATTATCCGAGCATCACTCGGACAATTACATTCACTTTGGGCAACACAATCAACAGCTAGCTTATAAAGGCACTGGATAATTAGTGCTCAAAGATTACTCCCCCCAATCTGGTTAAGGGGGGAGTTTTTGTTTAAGGTTGACCTGAGGTTACATAACAGTACAGGGAGCAGGGAGTAGGGAGCAGGGAGCAGGGAGCAGGGAAGAGGGAAGAGGGAAGAGGGAAGAGGAACCCACCCCTAACCCCTCCCAGGAGGGGAAGAGGGAAAAAATCATGTGTACCTCATAGCTATGATAAACGCTATATATAGCGCTACGCGCAAGGCAAGAGGCAAGAGGCAAGAGGCAAAAGTTTACTACACAAGGTTTTCAGCTTGTATCAATGTCCTAACTTTAATGCGTAGTGCTATACATCAAGCAGTCTAGAGGAATTTACTTCAGTTTTTACCCCCGCTTCCCTTTTTCAAAAAAATTCGGTCAAGTTTTGGTTAACGCCAATCCTTGACCGAATTTTTTATTGCAATTTTCAACGCTTCACAGCTTAGCTGCACCTCAAGCCACTAGTAACACCACCGAATCATATTAGTTGTGCTTTACTTAGCCGGTCAATTGTCGGAATCCAAAACACACTACATTATCCTTTACACTTGAGGTTTTGTTTTAGCCAGGGATTGGCATCCCTGGCAATTTACTATCTTAATCTAGCTTAATCTAGCAGCACATATCGAATCAAAATACTGATCACCTCTCCAGGATTTTCAGTAGGTTGAGGTGTGCTCCAATCATTCACCTGCCCGTAACCAAGGGCATAAAGTGTAGAAATTGTGTTCCGAACAGCTTGGGGAGAACCAATTAACATATGTTTGATTTGTTCCCGTCGTCGCTGTTCCTCACCAGAGGGGTTAGGCACACTAGGCTGGTTGGGATTATCATCAGGGTTGGGGAGGAAGTTTTGATCCATAATGATTCGTTTCCTTTTGCTGAAAATTGCAATATATCTATTGTATAATTTGACGACGTTAATGTCAAATATGTTTGAAAATAATTTAAATAACTTAATAGTTTAAGGTAAGTAGTCAGCTATCAGCTATCAGCTATCAGCTAATTCATCCCAGCTTCGAAGCCTGTGCCACGAGTCATGTAATTTTCCCCATACTTTCAGTTCTGATTAATCTGGAACTATTAAATTTTATCGTTCTAGGTTTATTTTAAGCTGTTCGCGTAGCGTGAGCTTTTAGCTCACGGCTGACGGCTGACGGCTGACGGCTGAATGCTTACAGTTTAAGTTTCAACAAAATGGTTAATTACTAATAAATTAGGGAGTCGGGAGTCGGGAATCGGGAGTCGGGAAATGGGAGTAGGGGTGGGGAAATTTGACTGGACTATTTCACCAGCACTTTCGCGATCGCATAAATAACCCAGTAGAATCGGCATCAGGCGTGGAACAGGCATCTTGTGTGGAACTGGCATCAGGGGTAGAACTGGCATCTTGCCAGTTTCAATATATTGTTGGGCAGGCAGGATGCCCACTCCACTGATGTTCATCCCAAGATTCACCAATGCCGGGAAAATTCACTGAACTATTTCACCAACACAAAAGCTTACCCATAAATAACCCAGTAGAATCGGCATCAGGCGTGGAACAGGCATCTTGTGTGGAACTGGCATCTTGCCAGTTTCAATATATTGTTGGGCAGGCAGGATGCCCACTCCACTGATGTTCATCCCAAAATTCACCAATGCCGGGAAAATTCACTGAACTATTTCATCAACACTTTTGCGATCGCATCTATCAAACACTCCGGAGATCCCAGTCGGGGTGGGGAAAATGGACTGTACCATTTCACCAACACAAAAGCGATCGCATCTATCAAACACTCCGGAGTAGCCCTGCATCCCTTCCAGTCACACCACACCCAGTCACCCCAGACTCATGTCTTTCTTAAAAACCTACTCTGATCAGATCTCCCCATCTCCCCATCTCCCCATCTCCCCATCTCCCCGCCCCCCCGCCCCATCTCCCCACCTCCCCACACCTCCCC
>NZ_JAAHIG010000478.1:0-6047 GCF_010692305.1 Moorena sp. SIO4G3
CACTGGAGCAAGCCAAAAGGCCGGTCAAAGACCGAGTTTACCCAGGAGCCGTGTGAGGGGAAACTTTCACGCACGGTTCTGGAGCGGAGGTGCCCCGGATAATACCGGGCATCGACCGTAACAAAGCAGTTAATAGACTAGGTAGGCAACACCTTAAAATAAGTAGGCAGCGCGAAGAGCACGCCAAGAGACTGGCGCGCTGCGTAATCCGGTCTAACGATCTGGTCGCCTATGAAGATTTAAGAGTCAAAAACTTAGTAAAAAATCACTGCCTCGCTAAGTCTATTAATGATGCAGGTTGGTATCAATTTCGGAAATGGATGGAGTATTTTGGACAAAAGTTTGGGAAGGTAACAGTTGCAGTGAATCCTGCCTATACCAGTCAAAACTGTTCCAATTGTGGCGAAGAAGTTAAAAAGTCCCTATCAACTAGAACTCACACTTGTAAATGTGGCTGCCAGTTAGATAGGGATCACAATGCCGCGATCAACATCCTAAAACGAGCCTTGGGTACGGTGGGGCACACCGGAACCAGGATCGTAAAAGATCTAAACGCTTTGGGAGATTTGGCCTCTACTCTTCCTGGTTCCGACCTGGTTGAGCAAGCCGAGTCGTTGAACAAAGAATCCCCGCGTCTTTAGACCGGGGAGTGTCAAAATCCCCCATGCTTGAGCTGGGGGGAAGTTCAAGCAATTAATATATAGATTATGTCAATGCAGTCTAATCTAGTATTTTGAGGGGATACCGTTGTGAGTAATGTGATTACAATCGAAGATCAAGAGTTTGAAGCCGAAGTTTTAAAAGCCGAGAAGCCAGTACTGGTATACTTCTGGGCAACTTGGTGTGGACCATGCCGCTTAGTATCGCCATCAGTGGACTGGGTTGCTAAAAATTATAGCGATCGCTTAAAAGTCATTAAGATGGAAGTAGACCAACATCAAGATGCCGTTGCCAAGTGCAAGGTAGAGGGTGTCCCTGCTCTAAGACTGTTTAAAAATGGTGAGCTGGCCAAATCCCATGAGGGAGCAATTACCAAAGCTCAATTGAAAACTATGCTGGATGAGAATTTAAATTAGGACAGTAAGGGGCAATGGGAGCAATGCCAGCGCAACCGATGGGAAAGGCTCGAAAAGAATAGACAAAAGAAAAAGACTAAGATTACAATGCAGTTTGCCCAACGTTTACAACCCCTGCAAGCAAATGTATTTGCCGATATGGATCAGGCCAAAGCGTTGGCAGCTGCTGGGAAAGAAATCATTGACCTATCATTAGGGTCTTCCGATTTACCAGCTCCCAAGCATGTGTGTGCTGCGATTGAAGCCTCGTTGTATGAGCCCAGCACTCACGGTTACTTGCTGTTTCATGGTACTAAAGCTTTTCGTCAGGCAGCAGCTAGCTGGTATACTAAACGATTTGGTATTCCGGTTGACCCAGAAACTGAGGTGCTACAACTGATTGGTTCTCAGGAAGGCACAGCTCATTTACCTTTAGCTGTGCTTAATCCAGGGGATTTTGCTCTGCTACAAGACCCAGGCTATCCTTCCCATGCCGGTGGTGTCCACCTAGCCAGTGGTCAGATTTATCCCATGCCCCTATTGGCAGAAAACAATTTTTTGCCTGTATTTGAGGATATCCCTCAGGCAGTGCTAGCTCAAGCACGGATGATGGTGTTGAGTTATCCCCATAATCCCACTACTGCGATCGCATCCTTGTCTTTTTTTGAGGAAGCAGTGGCGTTTTGTAAGTGCCATAACCTGGTATTAGTTCACGATTTTCCCTACGTTGATATGGTTTTTGAAGATACCAGAGGCAATGGGGAGCAGATCGGGAAAATCCCAGAAACCCTCAATCCCACCTCTGTTGCTCCCTCGGTTTTGCAAGCAGACCCCGATAAAACTGTATCGATTGAGTTTTATAGCTTTTCCAAGTCTTACAATATGGGAGGCTTCCGGATTGGCTATGCTATCGGTAATGCTCAATTGATTCGAGGGTTGCGGCAGGTGAAAGCGGCAATTGACTTTAACCAATACAGGGGGATTCTCAATGGTGCGATCGCAGCGTTGAATGGTTCTCAAGACATTGTTAAACCTGTAGTCACCACCTATCAACAGCGGCGGGATGCCTTTGTTCATGCTTTAAACCGCATTGGTTGGTCAGTGCCAGTGCCACGAGCCACTATGTATGTCTGGGCAAAATTGCCAGACCCTTGGGCAGGGAACTCAGTAAAATTTTGTACTAGCTTGGTAGAAGCCACTGGGGTGGCTGCTTCTCCAGGAGCTGGTTTTGGCAAGGCTGGTGAAGGCTATGTCCGTTTTGCCTTAGTACAGGAACCAGACGTTTTGGAAAGAGCAGTGGACAGAATTTCAGGATTTTTGCAATCTTATTAATAAGTACCTAATACTCTGTCTCTGTCGAATTAGCCTTAAGGGTTAGGACAAGGTCTGAAGAAACCCTAAGAGGCTGGCATCATGGATGTTGATCCAACAATCCCCGTCTATGCACGAGCGGGGAGTGTCAATGATTGTTAACCTGTTAGAGTAGCTGATTACTATCCTTATTGACAGGCAGATCGAAAAGTACTTCAAACTTTGCTTCTGGCATATACCGATCCAAAAATCGGAGATGGTTATCAGCATCCTGACGATTAAAGAACCTAGCAACTGTATACCTTTGGCATTTAGGCAGTAGACGCATAAGAGCCCAAGGACGAGTGTAGTCTTCTGTTAGTGGAATTTGTCGATTAGTCATGCTTACCCCTGATTTGAAGTAATAAGAGCACTGGATAATTGCTTGATGAAAGGCGATGGACTTAGTCCATCGCCTAGGTGATGAAAAACCTTTGTTTTCTTAGGTGCGCTCTTACCATTAAGAATTAAATTCGCCAACGGCAAGCGCACCTGTCGAATCTTTAGTCAGATTAATCTAAAATGGCTGACTAAAAAAACGACCGGGTGATCTGGACATTATGATGGTTCTGTGATAGCTGCAGACTCCTGATCACAAAAGGGAAAGATTATGAGCTGATTGCGGTGCGAGCCCGGTCGGATTTCCCGAGAAGCGTGAACGCCCACCAACAGAAAAGCTCACCTGTTAACAGAGCTGTCCGCCGTAACCCACCAATATTCAGCTGTCTTAAGATTTACTTTATAAACAGTCTCTAATTTTAATCAGCTAGCCTAGGGGTTAAATGTAAGTATTTAGTTAAAAAAAGCCCTTTAACAGTACACTTCCGAGATTAGAGCGTAAGACACATTTGCTATAATAATGGTATTTGACACTCCCCGGTCTAAAGACGCGGGGATTATTGTTAGAGTCGATGTCCCCGATTAAGGGGAGCACCTCTCCTTCAGAACTGGGCGTGAGACTTTCACCTCACCCAGCTCCTAGGTATCCTCTCCTTTCGGAGTGCCCTTGTTTCTTTTGCTTTTTGATTTCTGGTCAGAGGGACATGTTTCTGTTCTTGACCAATGAATCATTTGGTGGCAGCTTTGATGTACTGCTATTAAGTTCTTTTTAGACCAGTTGTTGTGGTTTCCGTCTACATGGTGTAGATGTACTCTCTCGTCTTCCAAGAACTTCAACCCACAATGTCCACAAGAATGGTTCTGCCGTTTCAAGGCTTCGGAGGTAGCATTGGAGTAGAGGCGTGAATTCCTTTTACTCCAATAAACTAGGTCACCGTCATATGGTGACTTAGTCCCCTTAACGTTTGCGTGTTGATTTTGCTTGTACCCCACTTTAGGGAATGCCTTCTTACACAGTTCATTAGCCTTATGCCGGTTGACCTTCTTTTCCTTGCGGAATTTCCGGTTTGCGGTATTGTTCATGAACCAGAGGGAGTTCCTGCTGCTACTCATGTCGCAGCTCCCGTGGTAGTTGCGCCATCCACGGACGATGGGTGCTAATTTCTTAGCTTTTATTTCGGCACCATAATTCGAGTTGTTGACTACGGCTTTAATCTTCTTGCGGATTGTTCTGTGGTTATCCTCTGAGGGTATGCACGAGAACTTTCCGTCCTTTCTGACCCGGAATCTCCAGCCCAGGAAGTCAAATCCGTCTGTCGCTTTGGTCAGCTTGGTCTTTTCTTCACTAATTTCCATTCCTCGTTCGGCAAGGAATTCCTTGACTCTCCCGAGTATCACTTCTGCGTCGTCCTTAGGTTTGAGGATGAATACCATATCATCTGCGTATCGCAGACTTGGGTGTATGTCCTCTATGCCGTTTAGTGCCACGTTTGCCAGTAGGGGACTAACCACTCCACCTTGCGGTGTACCTTGTTCTGGAAATTCCACCGAAGTTCCGGCCTTAAGGCAGCGGAAGATTCCGATTTTGATTTTTGCAGGTGCTATAAGCCTTTCCATAATTGAGGTGTGGTTTATGCGGTCGAAGCATTTTTTGATATCTAGTTCTATAATTCTTTTGTTCATGTTAGTCTTCTTCCCACCCTTCTTACCTGAGTATTTGAGGTGGTTGTAAAGTCTCCTCTGAACATCCTGGGCGCACCTTCCAGTTCTGAAACCATAGCTATCTGCGCTGAACGTGGCCTCATGGGCTGGTTCGAGTGCAAATTTTACTAGACACTGCCATGCTCGGTCGGCTATGGTTGGTATCTTCAACATCCGAGTCTTTCCATTCTTTTTCAAGATAGGTACTTCCCGTAGTCCGCTATGGTGCCAATCGCTGCCATAGTGGTTCAATGTCTCCGCCAGTTCCATGCGTTCTCTGTAGTTGAGGGAGGATTTCCCGTCTACTCCAGCCGTTTTCTTACCCTTATTCAGTTGTGTGACTTGGCGAACCGCCAGTAACTGTGCAGCACGTGATTTCAGAATCAGTTTCTGAAGTGACTTAGCTTTCCTAAGGTCTCCTTCTCGAACCGCTTTGAACACTCGCTTTTGTAGGCGGAATAGGTCTTTCCGGAGTTTCCTCCAGTTTTCCTTTTTCCATGATTCACTATGGCTACCCATGTGTCTAATCTTGCTCTTCGCTAGTTTGTGTTTTCTGAATACCCGTGGGCAGTTATAAGCCCACATCCTACCCGGCAGTAGGGATTCGGAGTGACATCTCTTACCGTAGGTTCGACCGGCCTACAGACCTATGTTGCTGCCGTTTTTACTTGTTCCGTCCATTAGATTGTTATGGTGATTTAGGGCAGTCCAATTCGCCTATTCCCTCATCGGAGGTTGCTACTGTCTGAGCGAAACGTAGCGATGATAATCGGGAATCAAGTCTCGCTGTGGCTCTATCAGATTGCGGCTTGGTCGTTGGACGCTTTTTCAGGACTTTCACTACTGTTACCCATATCACCTCCCCATTACCGCCAGTGTCTAGCATCTGAGACTAGTCTGATTCCGGCCTGGTGCCAGCTTCACTCTGCTAGGGTGTCAGCCTGCTCGGTGTGGCCAAGGTAGGGAGTCACCTGTCTCCGCAGGGGGTCGGGTTTGCACCGCCATCCAAAATGGACAGTTATAACACTATGGGATGTTATCCCGCAGGTGTTACCTGAGTCATACCCCACTCTTTTCGAGTGGCTCCTACTCAGAACAAGCCGCACCACTCAACGACCCAGCGTGGCTGTTCCTGGTCGGAACCAAGAACAGTAGAGGCCAAATCTCCTGAAGCGTTCAGGTCTATGACCCAAGTTCCGACGTGCCCCGTCGTACTTATGGCTCTATTTCGGATGTTGATGGCGGCATTGTGGTCTCTATCTAACTGGCAGCCACACTTACAGGCATGAGTTCGAGTTGATAGAGACTTCTTAACTACTTCGCCACAATCAGAGCAGTTTTGACTAGTATAGGCGGGATTTACTGCAACAGTTATCCTGCCAAATTTAGTTCCAAAATGCTCTAACCATTTCCTAAATTGATACCAACCTGCGTCATTAATAGATTTAGCGAGACAATGATTTTTTACTAGATTCTTATTAAACTAAGCCAGTGAGTCACCTCACTGACTCGTCTTCAAAACCGGACGTGAGAGTTTCCCCTCATCCGGCTCCTCGTGATAGGAACCATTTTTTCATTGGTACCTCTTTACACTAGAACGGG
>NZ_JAAHIG010000479.1:0-6009 GCF_010692305.1 Moorena sp. SIO4G3
TCTACGGTACCCAGGTAAAATCTAAACCTGGGTACCGTAGTAGATTTTGCCCTGACGTCCTTGGCGATTGGTGGGAGGAGTGTACCAGCTAACAGCTTCTTGTAAGACTTCATTAATTACAGAGGTAGAGACACGACGTTGATGTTGATTGGCAGCGGTGTCAACTAAATCTAAAATTGTTTCGACTCGCTTGCCTGTCATGGCACTAACAAATATGATTTCAGCCCACTCGATAAAACTCAGTCGGTCTTTTACCTGTTTTTCGTAGTCATAGATAGTGTAGGAATCTTTTTCTATGGCATCCCACTTATTGACTACAATTATCGCAGCACGCCCTTCATCAGCAATACGTCCTGCCAGTTTTTGGTCTTGCTCTGTCACGCCATCTATAGCATCAATCACCAGTAGCACTACATCTGAGCGGCGAATGGCTTTGAAGGCACGATTAATACCAAAAAATTCCGGTCCGTAAGTAACGTTTTTCTTTTTGCGAATGCCAGCAGTGTCAATCAAGCGATAGGTTTGGGCTTCAGTACCCTTTTCTGGGTCTGCTGAGCGTGCTACTACCATATCAATGGCATCACGAGTGGTGCCAGAAATTGGACTGACGATGGAGCGATTTTCCCCAGTGAGGGTATTCAATAAGCTCGACTTTCCCACATTGGGGCGTCCGACAATAGCAACTTTAATCTCTGGGATTTCTGGGATAGTGTCTACATTGGGCAGGTAGGTAACCAGCTTTTCTAGTAATTCTCCTGTGCCATTGCCATGAATTGCTGAGACCGGGAAGGGTTCTCCTAAATTCAGTTCCCAAAACTGGGAGGCTTGAATAATTCCTTGCTGGGGAGATTCACATTTATTGACAGCTAGCACAACTGGGGTATTTTGTATACGTAACCATTGCGCGATCGCTTCATCTCCAGCTGTCGGTCCCGCTTGACCATCCACCACCAACACTGCTGCACTAGCTTCACTCAAAGCTGCCATTGCCTGTTCTCGAATCAAGGGCAAGAACTCGGTATCATCATCAAAGACTAAGCCGCCAGTATCGACAACCAGGTAGTCTCGGTCTTGCCAGAAAGCTGGGCGATAAGTGCGATCGCGGGTTACTCCTGGTTGGTTGTGAACAATAGCATCGGTCACTCCTGCCAAACGATTGACTAGGGTTGATTTCCCCACATTCGGGCGTCCGATAACTGCAACAATTGGCAGGGCCATAAACTGGATGTCCTCAAATGAGGAGTGTGAATGCTTTAGTCTTTTATTTTATCGCAGTTCTCAACTGGGTCAGGTCCTAGGGAGTCGGGAGTAGGGAGTAGGGAGTAGGGAGTAGGGAGTAGGGAGTAGGGAGTAGGGAAACAGAATTTTTTCCTGATTAGCATCATACACGCTATGATACTAATCTGATAGGCATGTTGATATAGATTCTTGTCTGTTTTTATCCTTTGTGATATTATGCGATGCCAGCTAATTGGCTTTGCTACGGGATCCCGTAGCGGCTGAATGCTCGCGCATCGTATTTTTTTTCAACAGACGTTTCCGAAGGAAAAGCTACAGAGTCAGAGATTACTCAGGGCTGGGCTCATAATAATCATGGCTCAAGCAAGGTAAAGCGACAATTTCCCCTTCGATGTCCCCTAAGAGAACGTTTAGCCCTGCACCACCAGCCTTAGTGCGGATATAAGCTAAACCAAACACTCCCTGGTCAGTTTCCATCAAACTGGTGAGCTTGCCCACTTTTTCCCCATCTACGGTGATGGCGCTCCCTAGGTCAGTAGGAGCACTTAAGCGGATACCCCATAGTCGTTGCTTCACCCCTTTGTAGGTATTCAAGCGCGCAATGGTTTCTTGACCAATGTAACAGCCTTTGCTAAAGGAAATGGTTTGCCACAAACCAGCTTCGAGAGGATTGTAATCTTCTGTCAGTTCATGACCTGGCGCAGGGCGTCCCTGTTGGATACGCAACTGTTCCCAAACGCGATCGCCTATGGGGATTGCTCCTGCTGTGGTTAAGGTCTGCCAAACCTGGGCAGCATTCTCGGCAGGGCAAATTAGAGTATATCCAGGTAAGGCCAAGCCACTCCCGACAGCAATGCGGACTTGATTATCCCCGAGCATCAGTTGCTGGTGACTAGCATCTTCTCCTGATATTTCCACACCCAAGCCTGTTAAGAGGGCATTACTAACGGGTCCCATCAAGGAGAAAACAGCATGGTGATCCGATACATCCTGCAATTCCACTCTATCCATGGGAAAGATATAACGATCCAGCCACTCCATGATCTGCTGGCGGCAATTTGGAGAAACTAGCAATAGCACCGCATCTGCTAAGATATAGGCAGTAGCTAAGTCAATAGTCCGAGCTGTAGATGTAACAAAAACCGTCTCACAGCCTTGGCCTGGCTGTCGTGTTTGGAAGTCATTGGTGCTTTGATTGTGTAGATAGCGTAGTCGGTCATCACCAGATACTTTTATCAACCCCCAATGGCAACAATCAACTAAGGCAACTCCCTGACGGGCTGCTTCAATTCCTGCTCCATCATTGCCAAAGCTTACTGGAATTATCCGTGAAGCCACCGACTCAAAGCTTGCCCCAGCCAGGCGCTGGACATCTAGCAATTCTTGATTCTTGATTGGTAATTGGTCATTTGTCATTATAGCAATTCTACGACTTGTGAGGTACAAATATCTGGGTTTTAGGGAGCAGGGAGCAGGGAGCAGGGAGCAGGGAGCAGGTAAGAGGAACCCACCCCTAGGGCCTGTCTTCTTGCCTCGGAGATCCCCCTAAATCCCCCTTAAAAAAGGGGGACTTTGAGTATGGCTCCCCCCTTTTTTAAGGGGGGCTGGGGGGGATCCAAATCTTGCGGAAAACTGGGTTAATGGGACTTCGGAGCAGGGAAGATAAACCCACCCCTAGCGCCTGTGTTCAAACTCGGAGATCCCCCTAAATCCCCCTTAAAAAAGGGGGACAATGAGTATGGCTCCCCCCTTTTTTAAGGGGGGCTGGGGGGGATCCAAATCTTGCGGAAAACTTTGAAAACACGCCCTAACCCCTCCCAGGAGGGGAACGCAAGAGCCAATAGTCAAACAATTCTGTGTACCTCATGAGTCCTATAAACGCTATAGTATTTAGTCATTAGTATCTACCAGTGGCAATCCTGCCACAACGTCTTCTACTAGCTGTTTGGCTTTAGCATCTAGACACTGCCAATCCACCTCACCCGCTTGGTCAATCAGCATTGGATCAATTTCTACTGCCAGAGTTTCTAACTCAGACTGGGTTGGCTGATAGTCACGAAAACAGACTTGGAAACACAAATCCCATAAATTAATGGTTACTGTTGTATCTTGATGTGCCAAACACATCTCATAGCCCGGTATGGGTGTAGTAACGTTTTGATAGGTGACTTTCCAGTTTGTTGGCTCCAACTGTCGCCCAATTTCGTCTATTATACGAATAAACGCTGGTTGCATCAGCAGTTGAGCTTGTTCCCATGCCAGCGTATCCTTAAATAAGGGTTTCATTAGTTAACTCCCACACAGCCCTTGAAGGGTGTCATCCTACCAGCCATAAAATAAAGCAGCAATTATTCACAGGCTATCCGTCGCTCTTAATACTATACTGATATCTCCCCTATCCTATAACCAGTGGACTATCATCTTTGACAAATTCCTCTTCGGGTAGAGTATCCTAAGTTGAGCCACATAATCAGAATAGAAATTGGCACAATCCTGGTCAATAATACCGATCAGCGTATGTTAAACATGAGACAGTTAGCAACTCGCCCCCTTGGTGCGGAGTTTTAATCTTCCTTTTTGTGAAATCTTAGGCACATCAATCCTATGTTAGGCAAGTTACTGGACGGGCGTTACCAAGTGACTCAAGTCCTCGGTTCCGGGGGATTTGGCAAAACCTATTTAGCCAAGGACACGAAGCGTCCAGGTAACCCAAGCTGTGTTGTTAAGCAACTAATGCCTCCCAATGGCTCTCAGACATTTTTAGACACTGCTCGACGGCTATTTAGCAGGGAGGCTGAAACCCTAGAAAAGCTGGGCAATCATGACCAAATTCCTCGACTACTTGCCTACTTTGAAGAAGACCATGAGTTTTACTTGGTGCAACAGTTCATCGAAGGGCATCTATTGAGCCAAGAGTTGTCCCCTGGTCACCGGTGGCAGGAAAACCTGGTGATTGGGCTATTACAAGAAGTCTTAAGTATTTTGGAATTTGTCCACCGTCACGGTGTGATTCATCGCGATATTAAGCCCGATAACCTGATCCGACGCACGGCAGATAGAAAGTTAGTGTTGGTGGACTTTGGTGCAGTTAAGCAAGTTCAAACTGATTTGGCTAGTGCCTATAGACAAACTCACCATACTGTGGTAGTAGGCACTCCAGGCTATATGTCCAGTGAGCAGGCTTTGGGTCAGCCCTGTCCTAGCAGTGATATTTATGCCCTAGGGATTATTGGGATTCAGGCACTAACAGGAATGGTGCCAGATCAGTTTCATGAAGACCTCAACACTGGTGAAGTTAACTGGCAATCTCTGGTGTCAGCGAGTGTAGGATTAAGTGTAGGATTGGCGAATGTCCTTACCAAAATGGTTCGCTACCAAGTCAAAGACCGTTACCAGTCGGCATCCCAGGTTTTACAAGACTTACAGCAATTGAGTGCTAATTCAAAAGCGTACTCCATCAATTCCCCAACCTACTACTCAATTCACAATGTCCCTACAGTAGAAGAAAACTTCCCACCAGAGCCAGTATCAAAGCTGTTCTCAGAGCAAAAAACTTGGGATGCAAATGCCCATAGAGGTTCTACTCCAAATAAACCAGCAGCAACTCCGTTGCCTCCAACTAAGGTAGATAGATCGGATAATTTGTCTTTGATCATTGGCACTGGTATTGCCTTAGTTACCTCTTCGATAGCTGGTATGATCTACTCCGTGCGTTCTAGCTCTTGGTCACCACCTAGAATAGCGCAACCAATTCCTCCTAGGAGTACACCCAATCGCCGTTCAGCTCCGGTGGTATATGAGCCACCAGCCCCAGCTGCCCCAGGTAATTGCCAGGTCACAGGTTTGAGTGTGAATGTCCGCTCCGAGCCTAACGGATCAAAAGTAGATCAGCTCAATCAGGGAAGCAGTCTGGTTCTAACTGGTAGTGGACAACCAGGCTGGGTAGAAATTAGTTCACCGGTTACCGGGTGGGTGTTTACAAATTTGACTGACTGCGCACCAACGGTTGAGCCAGTGGTGGCAACGGCTCCCAAGAGAAACGTTCCTAAGAGAAACGTTCCGAGGAAAAGAGTATACGCACAACCAAAACCTGTGGTCAAGAGGGCTCCATCGTCACCACAGACCCCTCAGCCAACACCAGCACCACCGGTTGTTGATAATGGGTCACTAATTTTGGCAAGAGCAGTACAAAAGTATCAGGCTGGAAATATCAAAGGGGCAATTGCGATCGCACAAGATGTTCTCCCTAGTAGTGCCGCTTTCAATGGTGCCCAAACCAAAATTGACCAATGGCATAACGAATGGGTATCCTTTGAACGCAAATTTGATCAGATTCAACAAGCCTATGAACAGGGTCGGTGGGTTGATGTGTTGAACTATGCTAAGAACAGCAATTTGCCACCAAGAGGCTATTGGCGTCAGAAGTTAAATCGAATCATGGCTGAAGCTCGGCAGCAACAAGCTAAAGTAGAAGCTAAAAGAAAGCAATTCGCTGTACAGAATCAAATTGGTTCTAGAGCAAAGCAAGAAATTCAAAACAATTCACAGCCTGCTTCACGACCGGTTTCTATTGCCGCACCATTGCCTAAACAGCCAGTGGTTACCGGTCAGAGAACTACTGCACCACCACCGTCTAAATCTACCAAAATCAAATATTACGTGATACTCAACGACGGGAGTTCTAGTGGTTTAGCAAATGCCAGGAAAATTGTACCTGGTGCTTTTTTGGGTCGATTCCCACAAGGGTCTCGCATTCAGATGGGAGCATTC